>DATNKF010000503.1:0-6034 GCA_035603555.1 Allostellaceae bacterium | reverse complement strand
CTGTGCTGTATAAGGTTCTCTATGAGCCCTCGAAGTAGGTGGGTACCTTAGCCATGGCCGCCACCCGCCGTCTTGCCGCGATCCTAGCCGCCGATGTCGCCGGCTACTCGCGGCTGATGGGCGAGGACGAGGAAGGCACGCTCGCGGCGCTGAAGGCGATCCGGCGCGAGCTCGCCGATCCCAAGATCGAGGAACATCCCGGCCGTAAGACCACCGGCGGCGGCCTGCTCCTCGAATTTGCCAGCGTGGTCGACGCAGTGCGCTGCGCCGTCGAGGTGCCGCGCGAGATGCTCCGGCGCAACACAGAAATCCCGAGGCGCGCCAGATCCGCCGTCGTAGCGAATTATAAGGCCGGAACCGGTTCCGGGAGCGCCACATGCCGATGACGATTTCAGTTCGCTGCCGAATGCCTTCGCGCCCTCCGGGCCGCGGGTATCCTCCAGGGCCGTAAAATCCTCCAGGGCCGTAAAATCCTCCAGGGCTGTAAAATCCTCCAGGCTCATCACGCGGCGGTCGCGCCGCTTGAGGCGGCGATATTCCTCGACCGAAATCATCACAGTCCGCTCGCGGCCGTCACGCGCAACGACGACCGGCTGGGTCAGCGCTATGTCCTGGCATCTGCAGATGTTGCGCTGAAACTCGGCCGCGGAGACCTTAATCATGCGCTGATGTTTCCATAGATGACATTATCCTACGCCAATTGCATCAGCCGCAGCTCACCCCCGGATTTCTACTGACGAAGCGGCATTCGCGCGGCCGAGCACCGCGTTCAGCAAGATGTTGCAGCCGGCGGTCAGATCATCGGGGTTGGCGTCCTCGGTCTCGTTATGGCTGATGCCGCCGACGCACGGCACGAAGATCATCGCGGCGGGAGCGACGCGCGCCATGTAGACGGCGTCGTGCCCGGCGCCGCTGATGATCTCCTGATGCGGGTAGCCCTGCGCCTCGGCGGCCTCGCGCACCGCGGCGACGAGGTCGGGGTGGAATGGGGTCGGCGGGAAATACCAGAACTCCTTGACCTCGACTTCGAGCCCGATCGCTGCGGCGGCGCTCTCGCAGGCCTGCCGCAGGTCGCGGTCCATCAGGCTCAGCACGTCGTCCTCGGGATGGCGGAAATCGACCGTGAAGAACACCCGGCCGGGGATCGTGTTGCGCGAGTTCGGGCTGACCTGGACGAAGCCGACAGTGGCACAGGCGTAGGGCGCGTGCGCATGGCCGATCCGGTTCACCGCGTCGATCATCCGCGCCGCGCCGACCAGCGCGTCGCGCCGCCGCGGCATCGGCGTCGGCCCCGCATGCGCCTCCTGGCCGGTGACCGTGACCTCGTACCACCGCTGGCCCTGGGCGCCGGTGACGACGCCGATCGGCAGGCCCGCCGCTTCGAGGATCGGCCCCTGCTCGATATGCGCCTCGAAATAGGCCGCGACCGGCCGGCCGCCGACCGGCTCGGGGCCGGCGAAACCGATCCGCGCGAGCTCGGCGCCGAGGGTGACGCCGGTGACGTTGTCGGGCCGGGCGAGACCCTCGGCGAGGTCGAAGACCCCGGCGAACACCCCGGAGCCGACCATCGCCGGCGAGAAGCGCGAGCCTTCCTCATTGGTCCAGGCGACGATCTCGATCGGCGCCTCGGTCTCGTAGCCGAGATCATTGAGAGTGCGCACGACTTCGAGCGCCGCCATCACGCCATAGGCGCCGTCGAACTTGCCGCCGGTCGGCTGGGTGTCGAGATGACTGCCGGTCATGACCGGGGGCAGGCTCGGGTCGCGGCCGGGCCGGCGCGCGAAGATGTTGCCGATCCTGTCGACCCGGACGATGCAGCCGGCCGCCTCGCACCACCCGATGAAGAGCCGACGGGCCTCGCCGTCGAGGTCGCTCGCCGCGAGCCGGCACACCCCGCCCTTGGCTGTGGCACCGATCTCGGCCAACTCCATCAAGCTCGCCCACAGCCGCTCGCCATTGACCTGAAGGTTGCGTGTGCGTGCCGGCATCTCATTCGCCTCCTCTTGCTGTTTTGGCAACAAAGGTGTATAATCGCAAACTGCGAACCCAACCATCCGGAGCTGGATGTCATGACTGCCCGTCAAATCAGCCGGTCATCGGAGCCGGAGGCCGGATCGAGATTCTCGAGACGTGTTGAACAAGACCTTTATGCGAATTATGCCGACCCGCGCTAATTCCTCTGCAATTCCGCTGCCGGGCCCGTGCTCGGCGACAAAAATTCCGCTGCCATGCGGCGCCTCAGATGATACGCAAGCATATGATATGAAAGCAATTGTTGCCGAAAGCCGAGACCATTCCGCGTGCCCGTTTCGAGTTTTCCCTGCCAACAGGGAAATTCCAGGCCGCGGCGAACTGCGGTTTCGGATCGGCGACGATCGAGGCTATACATCGCGCACAAGGCTTGGCGCGAGGGGAGCAGGTGATGGCGAACGCCGATACCGAGCGGCTGACGGTGCACGGGATCGAGCTCGAAGTCCTGCGTCGCGGCTCGGGTCGGCCGATCGTTTTGCTGCACGGCTTTCAGACCATCGATCGAGATGCGCGCTTTCTCGAACTGCTCGGCACTCACGGCGAAGTCATCGCCCCGTCAGGCCCGGGCTTTGGCCATTCGCCGCGGCCCAAGGATTTCGACACGGTCTATGACCTCGTGCACCTCCACCTCGGAGTCCTCGAGACGTTGCCTGGCGACAATGTGACACTCCTCGGCTTCTCGTTCGGCGGGTGGCTGGCGGCGGAGGTCGCGGCTGCCTGCAGCCATCGGCTCGACAAGCTTGTGCTCGTCGATCCGGTCGGGATCAAGATCAGCGACCGCGAGACCCCCGACATCCTCGACATCTTCAATAGATCGCCCGACGAGGTGCGCCGGCGCAGCTGGCACGACCCGGATCGGTTCGCGCCAGATTTCAACGAAATGTCGGACGAGGCGCTGGTCATCTACGCGCGCAACCGCGAGGCGCTGTGTCTTTATACATGGCACCCGTATATGTATAATTCGCAATTGCCGCGCTGGCTCGGCAGGATCACGGTGCCGACCCTGTTGGTGTGGGGGGCGAGTGATGGCGTTGTCACGCCGGACTACGGCCGCGCCTACAGCCGGCTTATCCCCAACTCGCAGTTTGCGTTGATCGAGCGCGCCGGGCACCATCCCGAAATCGAGCAGCCCGAGGCCTTTGTCGAGCGGGTTGCTGCGTTTCTCGATGAGTAGCAGGGAGAGACGAGATGCAGGCTTGGTATCATTGCGAGAACGTCTACCCCTTTGTCCCGCAGGAGGTCCTCGACCGAGCCGACTCGGTGCGCGCCAGCCTCCCCAACAAATATTGCGACCCCAAGATTTCGGCAGACTTGTTCGAGGAGTGCCTCGACGAGCACCTCTTGTGCGACGAGCTCGGTGTCAATGTTGTCTCGATCGAGCATCACTCCGGGATCAACAGCCTCTATGGTGCCAGCCCGATGATCCTCGGCATCCTCGCCCGGCAAACCAAGAAAGTCCGCATCCTTTCTCTCGGGACCCTGATCACGGTCCGCCCCGATCCGGTGCGCATCGCCGAGGAATATGCCACAGCGGACGTGATCTCGCGGGGGCGGCTCGAGATCGGCTTCGTCAAATCAGGCGACAGCGAGATGGTGTCGGGGAACGCCAACCCGGTCGGCTATGTCGAGCGCTTCTGGGAGGCGATCGACCTGATCCAGAAAACGCTGACCTCGCATGACGGGCCGTTCAGCTGGGAGGGCAAGCATTTCACCCACCGCCACGTCAACATCTGGCCGCCGGTCTACCAGCGGCCGCACCCGCCGATGTGGGCGGCGACCGGAGATCCGGAGACCTCGGCCGAGCTCGGCCGGCGCGGCATGGTCAACGCCCTGGTGCTGCGCGGCCCCGAGGCCAGCAAACGGGCTTTCGACGCCTATCGCGATGCCCGCCGCGAGGCGGGGTTGCCGGCGCCCGGCAGCGATCGCTTTGCCTATGCTGCTCTGTGCTATGTCGGCGATACCGACGAGGAAGGTCTGCGGGTCGGCAGCAAGACGCTGTGGTTCCTCAACACCAGCCTGAAGCAGTCGCCGCAAATGTCCAAGTTCTTGCCGGGGCGCATGCCGCCCGAGATCGCCGCGCAAAATTACCGCAGCGCGCCACGACCGGGGAGCCTCGCCAATGTGCGCCCAGGCCAAAGCCTCATTGGCATCACGCCCGAGCAGGCGATCGCCCGCGGCATTCTGTGCGCCGGCAACCCGGACACGGTCTACCGGCAGATCATGGACATCTACGAGAAAGTCGGCGGGTTCGGCCACCTCATCTTCATCGGGCGCTCGGGCTTCCTCGACCATCGCGAAGCCGAGAAAGGCATTCGGCTGCTCGCCAAGGAGGTGCTGCCCCGCCTGCCCGCCGCAACCCCGACACCCGCGGCCGAGCCGGCTCCGGCGGCCGAATAGGAGGGAGAGACGATGAACGACGCAACAGATTGGATCGATCCCGAGCTCGTCGCTGCCGGCAAGCTGTTGCAGAGCCGCGGCCTCGTCGCACCCGATCGCACGCAGGTAGGACTCGCCGAAGTTCGCGCCGCCACGGACCGGATCGGAGCATTTCTCGGTGAGGGTTCGGTCCCGCTCGAACGCGAGAGCGACCTGATGCTGCCGGGGCCACATGGCCAAGTGCCGTGTCGCCTTTACCTGCCGAACGGCGCCGAAAACCCGCCGCTGATTATCTACGCTCACGGCGGCGGCTTCATGCAGGGCAGTCTGCCGAGCTGGGATGCGATGCTGCGCGAGCTGGTTCGCGAGAGCGGGGTTGCCGCGCTGTCGGTCGATTATCGTCTGTCGCCTGAGCACCGGTTTCCGGTAGCCTTTGACGAAATGGTGGCGATGATCCGTCTCGCCGCGCGCGAGGGCACCGGCCTCGGCATCGATCCGACCCGGCTCGCGGTCGGCGGCGACTCCGCCGGGGCCAATCTCGCTCTTGCAGCCGCTCTCGCCTCTCGCGATGCCGGCGAGCGCGCCCTCCGCTTTATGCTGCTGATCTACGGCTGCTTCTCGACCGATACGGAAAGCCCATCGTGGCAGCGTTTCGGTCAGGGCGCCGGGTTGTCTCAGACGCAGATGCGCTGGATCTGGGAAACCTATCTCGAACGGCCGGACCAGCAGAGCGACTGGCGCGCGGTGCCGATCCTCGCCGATCTCACCGGCCTGCCGTCGGCACATTTGATCGTCGGCAGCCTCGACCCGTTGCTCGACGACAGCCACCGTTTGGCCTCCCGCCTCGAGGAGGCAGGAGTGTTCCGCGATCTGACCGTCTATGACGGCCTTAACCACGGCTTCATCCGATATGGGCGGCTAATCAGCGCCGCACGGCGTGCCGTCGGCGATTGCGCGGCGGCCTTGCGCAAAGCGTTGTTCGTCCGCGCCCCCGGCTAAGGCTCTAGGAATGTAGGCATAGATTTCCGGAACCTAGGAAGCGGATAAGTGTTGAAAGGCATGTGTCATCGTTCTCACTAACACATGGAGGTGATGATGACGATGTCGACAAGAAACCGACGGTCTTCCTATCTAGCAACTCTTGCTATTGCTGCGATAGGTCTGGCGGCCGTGGCGATTCCACTAGCCCCAGCCAAGGCGCAAATTGGTGTTCAAATTGGGCCATTTGGCTTTGATATCGCCCCCCCACCGCCGGCTTACACATACCATCCGTATTCCCCGCCGGCTTACCCGTACACCTATTACGGGCCGGGCTATTACCGGGGTTACTATTACGGATACCCCTACTAGGGTAGGGTAACAATCGGCCGCGCCCCAAGCGCGTGATCCTTCGCGAAGGCGCTCCGACACACCGCTCGCGTGTCGGGGCGCCTTGCTCAGCGGCTCGCGGCACGTTGTTCAGCCGGACCCTGGGTTCGCGTCAGGTTGAAAGCGGTGTTGACGAGCGCGACATGCGAGAAGGCCTGCGGGAAGTTCCCGAGCTGACGTCCGAGGCGAGGGTCATACTCCTCCGCTAGGAGCCCGACATCGTTGCACAGGGCCAATAAGCGCTCGAACAGTTCCCGCG
>DATNKF010000502.1:0-6708 GCA_035603555.1 Allostellaceae bacterium | reverse complement strand
GCCGGGATCTTTCCCTATAACGTCGCGGTGACCCCGGACGGAAAGCTCGCGCTGACCGCCGATAACGGTTTCGGCGGCTCGTCGGACGGCAATGTCGATACCGTCAGCGTGATCGACCTCGAGGCGAGCCCGCCGCGGGTCGTCGATCACGTGACGATCGGCGATGCCCCGGAGGGTCTCGCCATCAGCCCGAAGGGGGATCTGGCGGTCGCGATCGAGCTGCGCGGATCCAACATGCCCAAGACCTCGTCCTTTTACCATGCGGGCGGTGCGGTCACCGCGCTCAAGATCGACGGCAAGAAGGTCACCAGGGTGGGCGAGGTGACCGTCGGTGCGCTGCCCGAGGGTGTCGCCTTCAGCCCCGACGGCAGCTATCTCTATGTCGGCAATTTCATCGACGGGGATATGTCGGTCCTGAAGGTCGACGGGACCACGCTGACCGATACCGGCCAGCGCCTCAAATTGCCCGGCCATCCGGCCTCGATGCGCGGCGGCGCGCAGTAGGCTTCGATCCCATATCATATTTCAACAGCGCTCGATTTTTTCGGCCGGAGGATAGCCGCGAATGACGACGCAGACAGAGCCGACCCGGGAGCGGTTGCGGCCGCGCGTCGTCGAGACCGAGGAAACCGGCCGACTCGATCTCCGCCTGCCGGTCGTCCCGGAACCGGGCCTTGCGCCACGGCCGCCTCGTGGCGGTCCTTCCCCCTTTGCCGTCGCGCTGGCCGGTCTCGGCATTCTCGTTGTCGGTGTTGCTGCGATCGATCTTGCCCAATTCGTCGACGGCGCCTTCGCCCACGGTACCGCCGTCGGCGTGATCGCGGCGGCCGCCGTCGCGGCGGGCGCTGGTGGTGCCGCTTACTGGCTGATCGCGGAACTGCGCGGCCTCCTGCGCCTGCGTTCGGCCGAACGCCTCAGGCGCCTGATCCCGTCCGCGCTCGCCAGCGAACTGAAGCAGGAGATCGACGCGGCGGCGACGATCCTCGGGCGCGATCGGCTGCTGCGAGAGGCGGTCGCGAGCTATCGCGCCGTCCTCGAACCGCATCACACCGGACGAGACGCGCTCGATCTGTTCTCGCGCTTTGTGCTCGCCCCAGCCGACCGTCTGGCGCAAGCCGCGATCCGCCGGGCCGTAGCCCAGGCCTTCGTGATCAATGCAGTCAGCCCGACGGTGCTGCTTGATACGCTCTTCTTTGCCGCGCGGGCGACGCGCCTCATTCGCGAGATCGCCGAGATCTACGGCCAGCGTCCCGGGCTCGCCGGCACTATACATTTGTTTCGACGGCTCGCCAGCGGTGCCGGGCTCGTCGGTGCGGTCGACGTCGTCGGCGGGGTGCTCGTCCAGCAATTGGGCGGTGCCGTCCTCGAACGCCTGAGCGCCAGCGCCGCCGAGAGCGCCTATGCGGCGCAAAAGATGGCGCGGCTCGGCCTCGTCGCCATGGCATTGTGCCGGCCGATCGAATTCCGCCCCGGCGAAGCGCCGTCGCTCGCCCGGCTCGTCTCGGGTCTCCCGAAACCCCGCGCAGACGGTTGATCCTTAAAGCAATGCTTTTACTGATCACCGGTCCGGACATGCGGCACTGTCGCGCAGTGCCATAGCAAGGCTCGCTAGAGACGTGCCCTTGCCCCTTTCGGACTCCGTGCATCTTTCGGATTGGTTGCAGCGCTTAAGCGATCTCGCGGTTTCGTGGGAAGTCCTCGAAACGCTGATTTTCCAGCTCGCGATCATTATCGCAGCGTTCCTGCTGGCATGGGGTTTTCGAGCGGCGACCCGATCGTGGAGCGATCGGCTGGCGCAGCGCGTCGCTGCGCAGTTTCGCTCGCTGCGCATCCCGGCCGAACTGAGCGGGGTGGTGGTGTTCTGTTATGCCTGGCTGGTGCTCGCTAGCGCCGCCCGCGGAATTGCGCAGCTCGGCGGGGAGCACCGGTTGATCGGCATTGCCGCGAGCCTGACGGGGCTGTGGATCGTCCTCAGGGCATCATCGCTGCTGCTGCGCGATGTCTTGCTCGCGCGAGCGGTTGCGACCATCGCCTGGGTCGTCTTCGCGCTGGACATCCTGGGCCTCCTGGCGCCGACGCAGGCGGCACTCGACAACCTGGCAATCACGATCGGCACGCTGCGGCTGTCGGTGCTTCTGGTGCTGAAGGGAGCATTCATTGTCGCAATCCTGCTGTGGATCGCGCACGGCCTCGCGCGGGTCATCGGCACCAGGCTCCAGCGCGTCGCCGCGCTCAGCCCCTCGGTGCAGGTGCTGACCGCCAACCTTATCAGGATCGCACTGATCGCGGTGGCGCTGCTGATCGGCCTCAACGCCGTCGGCATCGACCTCACCGCATTCGCCGTTTTTAGCGGCGCCGTCGGTGTCGGCGTCGGTTTCGGCCTGCAGAAAATCGTATCGAACTTTGTCAGCGGCATCATCCTGCTGCTCGAACGCTCGATAAAGCCCGGGGACGTGATCGAAGTCGGCAGCACCTTCGGCACCGTCACCTATCTCGGTGCCCGCTATACCTCGGTACGCGGTCGAGACGGCAAGGAATACCTGATCCCGAACGAAAACCTGATCGCCAACCAGGTGGTCAACTGGTCCTACTCCAGCCCTCTGGTCCGGCTTGATGCGCCGTTCGGCGTGGCCTACGGCAGTGATTTGCACGCGGTGCGCGCTCTTGCCGTCGAGGTCGCAGCACGGACCAATCGTGTGCTCGCCTCGCCGAGGCCGGTCTGTCATGTCACGGGGTTCGGCGACAGCGCCGTCAATATGCTTCTGCGCTTCTGGATCGACGACCCGACTGACGGAGTGACCAACATCAAGGGGGAGGTACTTCTCGGGCTGTGGGATGCGTTCAACGAGAACCAGATCGAAATCCCGGTCCCACAGCGCGAGGTGCGTATCCGCGACTTGTCGCCCTCAGCAATATCTCGGGCAAGGGAAGCCGAGCGAGCCCACGACTAGCGCGGAAATCGGTTTGCGTCAGCCCGAGTTGGCCCGAGCCCGCGCTTCCGTTACAAGCCCGGCGATGCTGACCGCTCTCTGCCGCGCCATCTACGCGCTGACCATGCCGCCGATGCGACGGGTGGTGGCGCTGAGCCTCGGATTCGCGGTGCTGACGTTCGCGGCATTGTGGGTTGCTGTCGCCGGCGTGCTCTACAACGCGGCCTTCTTCGAATGGCGGGTCCTCAATTGGCTCGTCGACCTGACGGGCGGGCTCGCAGTGTTGGTACTGAGCTGGCTGCTTTTCCCGGCTGTCGTGACGGCGATCATGAGCCTTTTCCTCGAGCGGATTGCCGCCGCGGTCGAGGCCCTCGACTACCCTGGGCGCGGCCCGCCGCGCCGTCAGCGAATCGGCGAGACGATTGCGGCGACATTGCGCCTGACCGGGCTGACGCTTCTTCTCAATTTATTGGCTCTTCCCGTATACCTTCTGGTCCCCGGGATAAATCTGGTTCTCTTCCTTTCCCTTAACGGATATCTTCTGGGGCGGGAGTATTTCGAGGTGGTCGCGCTCAGAAGGCTCGATGCCGCGGCGGCCAGAGCGGTGCGCAACCGTTTTGGTCTCCGCGTATTCCTCGGGGGGGTCATGATCGCAGCGCTGTTCAGCCTGCCATTTGTCAATCTCGTCGCGCCAGTGATTGCGACCGCCTTCATGGTGCATGTCTTCGAAGCGTTGCCGCGCGTCGAGTTGCATCCCCCTGGGCCGCATCCACTGACCCGGTCTGTGGTGTAATTCTCCCTCCAGTAATAACGATCGGGTGCCTATCCATGTTTAGCCGAAAGAGAACCGAGGCAGAGGACCGCAAGATGGCTGATGCGTCTGACGATTTGGGCATCCCAATGAAACCGGCCCGGCCGGCCGCGCCGGGGGCGGGCGCTCCCGTCAAGCCGCCGGCGATGCCGCCGCGCGCCCCGGATTTGGCCCGTGCTGCCGACGCGATTCGCGCTCCGGAGCCGCTGCGCCGACCGGGCGACCCGGTCACTCCGACGAGACGTAACGAGGCTGAGGTCCGCAAGCTGACCGTCGGACGCGAGATCACCCTCTCGGGCGAGATCACGTCTTGCGACATGCTGATGGTGGAGGGCAGCGTCGAGGCCAATCTGACAAACTGCCGCGATGTCGATATCGCCGAGAGCGGCCTGTTCAAGGGCTCCGCTGCGATCGAGGAGGCCGAAATTCGTGGCCGCTTCGAAGGTAATCTCGTCGTCCGCAAGCGGCTGTTGATCAAAGCCAGCGGGCGCGTCTCCGGGACGATTCGCTATGGCCAGATCGAGATCGAATGCGGCGGCCAGATCTCGGGCGACATCCAGGCGCAGCCGGCTGCGGAACCACCCGAAGTCATGACGGACATGGCGGCTGCCCGCGCGGCAAGCTGAGCGATCTCCGCGCCGGCGGAGGCGCGCTGGCGGCCCGCCACAAAACCGATCGCGCCGGCCTCGGCCCACTTGTTCCGGGTGGGCGTCAAACGCCGGAAAGTGTCGCGGCGATCGCGAACGCCGGCCCGAGCGCATGATTCGGGCCCTCACCCTCATGCGATCCGGTTAGCTTCGGCCATGGCAGCGGGTTCGGATATCTAGCCGAGGCAAACCTCACCCGGCTCCTGCAGAATGAAGCCGGGTGAGGCGTTGCTTAGGCGTCAGCCAGCTGGAACCGACTGCCAGCCAGCATTGCATTGCGTTACGTAGGGGTAATAGCCAGCCGGATCGGAGCAGTACCAGGACTGCGAGGCATACGGTTGGTTATAGTAAGTCCATGCTAGCCCGGGTCCCCACAACCACCAGCCGTAGCGTCCGTTGTGCCAGCCGTGGTACCAGTGGCCGCCGCGCCCGTCGCCGAAACCATTGTGCACGCTGGCGACGTGGCCGTGCAATCCATGGTTAAATCCGCCGCCGTGAAACGCGCCGGCGTGAAACCCACCGCCGTGGAAACCGCCGGCGTGAAACCCACCGCCGTGAAACCCGCCCCCGTGGAACCCTCCGCCGTGAAATCCGCCGCCACCGTGGCCTCCACCTCCGCCATGCGCAGCGTGGGCGAGGTTTGGCGCGCTGAGCACGGCAATGCACAGCACAGCAGCTGCGGTGCTTCTCAGAGCCCTTCCGATCCTGGTCCGGGCGCTATTTTCACGTAATTGTTGCATTGACGACTCCTGCTGCAGCAGCCGCGCATCGAGTGTCGAGTAACGCCGGACCGCGGCTTTAGGTTTTTGCTGCCCGGGTATGTGTTGCGGCTGGCCGGCGCGCCAAATCATTCTGAGTAAATCTTGGTCAATCCTAGCGGCGAACCCGCTAGGCGCATACCTCACATTACCGATTTTTACGGGATTTAACTCAGCCTGGACCGCCACGCGACCTAATTACTGCAGGGGCGCGTCTTCCCGCTGCACGCCGAGGCGCGTCAATCTGGCGACAGCTGACCAGGGCAGCCGAATGCATGACGCCCGGTCATGGTCGGGGGCATAGCTTGGGAATTGTTCGCTTCGCGCTGAAATACCCGCACACCTTCTATGTGGTGGCGGCGCTGATTTTGTTTCTCGGGGTCACCGCAGCGGTCGAGATGCCGACGGACATCTTCCCCGAGATCAACATCCCGGTGGTCTCGGTGATCTGGCAGTACACCGGCCTCGACACCACCGAGATGGAGCAGCGGGTCACCACCTACAGCCAGTACTCGATCAGCTCGAACGTCAACGGCATCAAGGACATCGAAGCCGAGACCGTCAACGGCATCTCGGTGCAGAAGCTCTATTTCCAGCCCGACGTGAACCTCGACCTTGCGATCGCGCAGATTGTCGCCGCCACGAACTCGATCCGTGCCTTGATGCCGGTCGGGATCCAGCCGCCGGTCGTGGTGCAATACAGCGCGTCAGCCGTGCCCGTTCTGCAGATCAGCCTCAGCTCCGACACGCTCAGCGAGTCGCAGCTCTACGATTACGGTATCTACAAGCTGCGGCAGATGATCGCGCCGATCCACGGCGTCACCCTGCCGACGCCCGCCGGCGGAAAATACCGCCAGATCATGGTCGACATCGACCAGACGAAGCTTCTGGCCAAGGGGCTGACGCCGCTGCAAGTGGTGAACGCGGTCAACGCCCAGAACCTGACCCTGTCCGGCGGTACGGCGAAGATCGGCACGACCCAGTACACGGTCCGGACCAATGCGATGCCGCCGACGATCGAGGCGCTCAACGACATCCCGGTGAGTTTCTCGAACGGCGCCACCGTGTTCCTCAGAGACATTGGTCATGTCCGCGACGGCAATCTGGTGCAGCAGAACATTGTCCGCGCGGATGGCAAGCGCTCGGTCCTGCTCAGCATCATCAAAAACGGCAATGCCTCGACATTGTCGGTGGTCAACGCGGTCAAAGCCATGCTGGTCACCGCGCGGGCCGCGGCACCGTCAGGCATGGTCATCAAATCGCTGTTTGACCAGTCCGTATTCGTCACCTCTTCGGTGGTCAGCGTGCTGCGCGAAGGGGCGATCGCGGCGGGGCTCACGGCGCTGATGATTCTGTTATTCCTCGGCTCGTGGCGCCCGACGATCGTCGTCATGATCTCGATCCCTCTGGCGATGCTGACCTCGCTCGTCGTGCTCTACTTCCTCGGCGAGACGATCAATACGATGACGTTGGGTGGCCTCGCACTTGCGGTCGGCATTCTCGTCGATGATTCGACGGTGACGATCGAAAACACCTATCGGCTGCTCGACGAGGAGAGGATG
>DATNKF010000501.1:0-8133 GCA_035603555.1 Allostellaceae bacterium | reverse complement strand
TGCACTGGTCGAAGACGAGACCCGACGCAACAGGGATCCGGTGCCAGAGCGGAGGAGAAGTTCGCAGGTCGCTGTCCTAGGACCGGAGCCGACAAGCAAGCCAGTCGTCCAGACGAGAACGACTGCCCCGCTTCGGATCGCAGTTGAGGAACGCGCGTCCGTGCCACGAGACAGTGGCGGCCTCATATCAGACAAGACGAGCCTAATCGATCGTGCGACGCTGCTGGCGGGGTTCGCTGTAGCGGCGATGTGCCTCGCATCGGCGCTCGCTATCGCTGCAAACTACCCGCTGTCACGATGGGGCTTGGGCGTCGCTCTTGGGCTCTATGCGCTGGCATTGTGGCGCTGGCCTGCCCTCTGGCTGGCGATCATCCCTGCCGCGTTGCCGGCGCTCGATCTTACGCCTTGGACTGGATGGATGTATCTCGGCGAGTCGGACCCGTTTGTCCTCGTCACGATCGGGATTTTGGTCCTGCGAGCGCCGCCTCGGCGCACCGATTTCGTTGTCGCAGGCTTCCCCGGCATAGTGCTCGCGCTCGCCCTCGTCAGCTCTCTGCTGAGCATCGCCCTCGGGCTTGCATTGCCGGGACCGGAGGGCGGGTCGGATAATCCCTATCTCCGGCCCGACAATGCGCTGCGACTGGCGAAGGGGTTCTTCATCGCGTTGGCATTGCTACCTTTCCTGCGCGAGAGAATGCGGACGCGCGGCGACGCGATGGCTTGGTTGGGCGCCGGCATGATGGCCGGGCTGGCTCTGGTAGCGGCGGCGACATTGGCCGAGCGCGCCGTTTTCACCGGTCTCTTCGACTTCTCCACCGGTTACCGCGTCGTCGGCACCTTCTCCAGCATGCATGTGGGCGGCGGCCATATCGGCGCCTATATCGCAATGGCGCTGCCGTTTGTGCTCGTCTGTCTGCACCGGCCACGCCCGTTGACGCTATTGGCAATGTTCGGCGTCGTCATTTGCGCCAGTTACGCCCTCGTGGTCACTTTTGCGCGTGCTGCCTACGCTGCTGCGCTGGCTGCGACGTTTGCAGCCTCCTTGGGCTGGGCTTGGGCGGGTCGCCGAGGTCAGAAAAGCACCTTTGCCTCGGCGGTGCTCGCGGCCCTGCCGTTATTGTTGGTCGGCGTCATCGTCATCGCTGCTCTCGATACGCGCGTCATGACCAAGCGGCTGCAGACCGTGACACGCGACCTCATCTATCGAGAGAGCAATTGGACCGGCGGGTTGGGACTGCGCGACGACAGCCTGTTCACGGCACTCTTTGGCATGGGGCTGGGAACCTACCCGCGCGTCGTTCTTGCCCGCAAACCCGACGGCCGATTTCCCACGAACTTTGTCGTCGAGCACGATGGGGGCTACCCCTTTCTGTCCGTGACCGGCGGACTGAGGACCTATTTTGGGCAGAAAGTTCCGGTCGATCCCGACCAGGAATATCGGCTTTTCGGCGCCTTGCGATCACCCAATGGCAAAGGTGCGCTATCTGTAATCCTCTGCGAGAAGCTGCTGCTCTACTCGGACAACTGCAGTGCCTCGACATTCCGGCCCCGCGGCTCGGGGACATGGGAGGATTTCGGCGCGGTGATCTCGACTGCCGGCCTCGACAAGGACGCAGTCCTCGGATGGTTCAAGCGACCGGTCGAATTGGCCTTGTTCGACTCGATCCCGGGTACCACGATCGAAATCGGTCATATTCGACTGTTTGATCCGCAACACCGCAATATCCTCGTCAATGGGGATTTCTCTCGAGGGACGGAGCGCTGGTATTTCACCGATGACCAGCACCGCATCTGGCGAATCCACAACCAATATCTGATGAGCTTGTTTGAGGGCGGCGTATTGGGGCTGGTCTCGTTCGTTCTGCTCGCCGGAACGGCGATCGCTGGCGCTGTGCGCGCGATGGCGCGGGGCAACCGTATGGCGGCCGCCGTTGCGGCATCGCTGTTGGCGTTTCTCTGCTCTTGCGTGTTTGATTATCTCCTCGAAGCGCCGCGGCTTTCGGCGCTGTTCTATATCCTCGTGTTCACCGGTCTGATGATGACGCCCCAGAGGACCGATTAGAGGCGGGGATTCTCTGGCGTCCTACCCATGCCGTGCTCGAATCTCGCGCGCCCACGCCGATCTTCGCGTTGCGTTCAGCCTCGATCGAGCAGCGTTCCGATCAAGTCGGCGGGCCAGACAAGGCTCAACGGGGCGCTCGTCAGCGCTTCAAAGGAGGGGTTGCTGCCGTCCGGCAGGTCGACCATGTGGTGACTGAAATGGGCAAGCACTCCCGCGAGGTAGAGGCCGGTTACCCATTTCCTGGTGTGGTGGTGCGACCCCGGGGGAGCCGGCTTAGGCGCAGCAAAGGAAAACACACGACGTCCAAACTTCGGCAATCCTGGAGGGCCGATCATGATGCCACCCACGCGCTTACAGAGTTACCGTTAACAATACGCAAGACTCGACCGCACCTTCCCTCGACTTCTGCGCAGGCCGTGAGGCCCGGAGGCGTCGCAACCTAATACTACCCGGACTTCCCGCTGGCGTCACCATGTCTGCGTCGCCGGGCCCCAGCTCGGATGATTAGCCATTACTGGCGGGTAGCAGGGCCGGCCGGCGCCGCAAGGGTGTAGAGCCCCGCGGTGGCCAGAACCACGATGGCGAGCGTAGCAAACGCCTGGACGCCGAGGCGGTCGCCGAGCGGCCGGCCGGCAATGGCGCCGAGCGCGGCGAACGGGATCAAGACGCCCGCCCCGATCCAGGTGCTGGCGGAGATGCCGACAGCGACGGCGTGGGAGAGCAACGCTGCCGCGTAGACGATCCCGAAAAACGAGAGGAGCGTCGCGCGCACGGTTGGCGGCGGTGCTCGGGCGAGCAGCAAATAGATCAGGACCGGCGGACCCGCCATTCCGACGAGCGCGGTTGCGGTACCCGATATCACCCCGACTGCAAGGTCGCGACTGGGTCTCATGCCGAGCAGAGCTGTGTGCCTGTCCGGTCCGCGGAGCCGGACCCAGCAGATGACCGCGGTCAAGGCCAGGATCGTGGCTCCGATTAGCCGGCGGACCACGACCGGATCGGCATGGCGGAGGGCAACGAGCCCGAGCGGCAATCCGGCTATACTGCCGAGCGTCAGCCGCAGGAGCAATGCCGGGGCGATCGCTCGCCACAGTCCCGGCAGGGTAGTAATCGACAGCGCCGTTGAAATGATGATGACGAGCTGGATCGCCTGAGGCGGATCGACAAACAGCAGGAAGGCCGGGGTCGAGAGAACCGCGAAGCCAAAGCCGGTCAGCGTGTAGAGCAGTGCGGCGCCGGCCGCCGTTGCTGCCAGCCCAGCCCAGTCAACGAGACTGAGTTGCGAGACCACAACCGCTCGTCAGGAGACTTGCGGGCGACAACGCGCCGGTGGCTCGATAACCGCAAGCCAAGCGGGCGGCTAAAAGACCGGGGATATCCTTCACCGCGGCAGCAGGCTCGTGCCCATCAGAAATTCGTCGATGGCGCGAGCGCATTGGCGGCCTTCCCGAATGGCCCAGACCACGAGCGACTGGCCGCGGCGCATGTCGCCGGCGGCGAAGAATTTCGGGATCGTGGTACGGTAATCGATCGTGCTCGCGCGGATATTGCCGCGGAGGTCGAGGTCAACTCGGGATTGTTCAACCATGCCGGGGATGCGAGGACCCAAGAACCCCATGGCCAACAGCACCAGGTCGGCCTTCAACGTGAAGTCGCTGTCTGGGATTTCCTGCATGACGAAGCGGCCATCCGGGCTCCTCAGCCAGTCGAGGCGTACGCATTCGAGTTCCGTAACGCGGCCGGCCTCACCGATAGCGCGCTTTGCCAATACCGCCCAATCGCGCTCACAACCTTCCTCCTGCGAGGACGAGGTGCGCAATCTCAGCGGCCAGTCGGGCCAGGTCAGCCCCTTGTTCTCGCGGTCCGGCGGTTTGGGCAGGATTTCGAGCTGGGTTATCGACAGCGCGCCCTGGCGCACCGAGGTGCCGATGCAGTCGGAGCCGGTGTCGCCGCCGCCGATCACCACGACATGCTTGCCCCTGGCAGTGATAGTCCCGTGGGGTGCGGCCCGTTCTTCGTTGTCGCCGGCGTTGCGTCTGTTCTGCTGCGGCAGAAAATCCATCGCGAAATGGATGCCGTCGAGCTCGCGGCCGGACACTTCGAGGTCGCGCGGCTGCTCTGCACCGCCGGTCATCGCAAGGGCGTCGAATTCGTCGAGCAGTGAGGCGATCGACAGATCGACGCCGACCTCGACCTCGGTCCGGAAGAGGACCCCCTCGGCCTCCATCTGGTCGACACGACGGTCGATCAGCTGCTTTTCCATCTTGAAGTCGGGAATGCCGTAGCGCAGCAAGCCGCCGAGCCGGTCGGCCTTTTCGAACACGGTCACGAAATGCCCGGCGCGTGCCAGCTGCTGTGCGCAGGCGAGCCCGGCGGGGCCCGAGCCAACGACCCCGACCCGCTTGTCGCTTCGCCGCGGCGGTACTACGGGCTCGATCCACCCCTCCTGCCACCCCCGGTCCACGATTGCGCATTCGATCGTTTTGATCGTGACCGGATTGTCGTCGATGTTGAGCGTGCACGCCGCTTCACAGGGCGCGGGACAGACGCGGCCAGTGAACTCCGGGAAGTTGTTGGTCGAGTGCAGCATCTTGAGCGCCGCCAGCCATTGATCGCGGTAGACAAGGTTGTTCCAGTCCGGGATCAAATTGTTGACCGGGCAGCCCTCGTGGCAGAACGGGATACCGCAATCCATGCAGCGCGCCGCTTGCTTGCGGTTCTCGGCATCGGGCAGCGGCTTGACGAACTCCTTCCAGCTGCGGCTGCGGATCTCCGGCTTCTCATAGGGGCGGTCGCGGCGCTCGATCTCGAGAAAGCCGGTCGGCCTACCCATGGTTCGCCACACCGGCGAAGGCCGGTGCCCATGGCGGAATGGGTCCCGGCTTTCGCTGGGATGACAAAAAGGGCGGTCGCATCATTCGGCCGCTTCCGTGCGAGCCGAGAGCCGCTCGGCCTGCAATTCCAGCAAAGCGCGGCGGTAGTCCTTTGGCGTGATTTTCACAAAAGACGCGACAGTATTGCCCCAGTCCTCCAGAAGACTGCGCGCCCGGGAGCTGCCGGTGAACAGGTGGTGGCGCTCGAGCAGAATGCGCAATCTTGCGGCATCGAAGCGCAGTGGGTCGCCCATGCCGCTGTCATGGACGCTCGATGCGCGCTGTCGCGGCCGGTCGTCGGGGTCAGCACCGTCGTCGGGCTCGGTGGCTGCGATCGGTTCGAGCTCGACCTCGTTACGATTGCACAGGTTCGAAAAGCGGCCCTTCGGGTCCCAGACATAGGCGATGCCGCCCGACATGCCGGCGGCGAAGTTGCGCCCGGTATCGCCGATCACGGCGACGACTCCGCCGGTCATGTATTCGCAGCCGTGGTCACCCGTGCCCTCGACGACAGCGACCACGCCCGAGTTGCGCACCGCGAAGCGTTCGCCCGCGACACCCTCGAAGTAGGCCTCGCCCGCGATCGCGCCGTAGAGCACGGTATTGCCGATGATGATGTTCTCGGTCGGCTCGCGCCGCGCCTCCGCGGGCTGGCGGACGATCAGGCGCCCGCCCGACAGGCCCTTGCCGGTGTAGTCGTTGGCGTCGCCGTAAAGCTCAAGGGTAACGCCATGCGCGAGAAAAGCACCGAAGCTCTGCCCGGCATCGCCGCGGAACGTCGCCCAGATGGTGTCCTGCGGAAGACCGCCATGGCCGTAGCGGCGCGCGACTTCGCCCGACAGCATCGCGCCGACGGTGCGATGGACGTTGCGGATCGGGTGCTCGATGCGCACCGGCTCGCGGCTCTCTAGCGCCGCCTGCGCCGCGGCGATCAGCTCGTTGTCGAGCGCCTTGTCGAGGTGATGTTGCTGTCGCTCGCAATTGTAGATCGCGACCCCGGACTTGGCCGGCTCTTGATACAACAGCCGCGAGAGGTCGATCCCCTTGGCCTTCCAGTGATCGATCGCCCGCACCATGTCGAGCTTGTCGACCCGGCCGATCATCTCGTTGAAGGTGCGGAAGCCGAGCTTCGCCATCTGCTCGCGGACTTCCTCGGCGACAAAGAAGAAGAAATTGATGACGTGCTCGGGCTGGCCGGTGAAGCGCTTGCGCAATACCGGGTCTTGGGTCGCGATGCCGACCGGGCAGGTGTTGAGATGGCACTTGCGCATCATGATGCAGCCGGCCGCGATCAGGGGTGCAGTCGCAAAGCCGAACTCGTCGGCGCCGAGCATTGCCCCGACCACGACATCGCGACCGGTACGCAGCCCGCCATCGACCTGCACCGCGATGCGGCCGCGCAGCCCGTTGCGCACTAGGGTCTGCTGGGTTTCCGCGAGACCGATCTCCCAGGGCGAACCGGCATGGGTCAGCGAAGTCAGCGGGCTGGCACCGGTGCCGCCTTCGAACCCGGCGATTGTGACGTGGTCGGAGCGCGCCTTGCTGACCCCGGCCGCGACGGTCCCGACCCCGACTTCGGAGACGAGCTTCACCGAGATGCGCGCCCGGGGGTTGGCGTTTTTCAGATCGTGGATCAGCTGCGCCAGATCCTCGATCGAGTAAATGTCGTGATGCGGCGGCGGCGAAATCAGGCCGACACCGGGGGTCGAGTAGCGCACCCCCGCGATGACCTTGTCGACCTTGCGGCCGGGGAGTTGGCCGCCTTCCCCGGGCTTGGCGCCCTGCGCCATCTTGATCTGCAGATCGTCAGCATTGACGAGGTATTCGGTCGTGACGCCGAAGCGGCCCGAGGCAACCTGCTTGATCGCCGAGCGCATCGAATCGCCATTGGGCAGCGGCTTGAAGCGTTGCGCCTCCTCGCCGCCTTCGCCGGTATTGGACTTGCCGCCGATGCGGTTCATCGCAATCGCCAAAGTCGTGTGCGCCTCGCGGCTGATCGAGCCGAAGCTCATCGCGCCGGTCGCGAACCGCTTGACGATCTCGCTCGCCGGCTCGACTTCGTCGAGCGGCACCGCTTCGTCGGCGAATTTGAACGACATCAGTCCGCGGATCGTCAGGTGCCGCTCGCTCTGGTCGTTGATCGTGGCGGCAAAGGCCCGGTATTCGGTCTGTGAATTGCCGCGCACCGCATGCTGCAATTTGGCGACCGATTCCGGCGTCCAGGCATGGTCCTCACCGCGCAGGCGGAAGGCGTAGTCGCCGCCGGCATCCAGCATGTCCTGGTAGAGCGGGTTGTCCCCATAGGCTTGTCTGTGCCGCTCGACCGCTTCCTGAGCGATCTCGCGCAGCCCAACCCCTTCGATAGTCGTGGCTGTGCCGGTGAAATATTTCTCGACGAAATCACTGGCCAGACCCACGGCATCGAAGATCTGCGCGCCGCAATACGACTGATAAGTCGAGATCCCCATTTTGGAGATGACTTTGAGGATGCCCTTCCCGACCGCCTTGATGTAGTTGGTTTGCACCTGCTCGGCACTGAGCGGCAGGTCGTTCTCGACGCGAAGCTGCTCGAGAGTGGTAAAGGCGAGATAGGGGTTGATCGCCTCCGCGCCGTAGCCGGCGAGCGCACAGAAATGATGCACCTCGCGCGCCTCTCCGGTCTCGACGACGATGCCCGTGGAGGTGCGCAGACCCTGCCGGATCAAATGATGGTGCACCGCCGAGGTCGCGAGCAAGGCCGGGATCGGCACCCGGTCGGCCGCGGTGGCGCGGTCGGAGAGGATTAGGATATTGTGGCCAGCCAGCACTGCTTCCGTCGCCTCGCAGCAAAGGCGGTCGAGCGCCGGCATCATCCCGTCCGCGCCCTCCGAGGCCGGCCAGGTCGCATCGAGCGTATCGGTGCGGAAGGCGCTGACCAGCTTCTCGATCGCGTGGATCTTTTTCAGATCGCCGTCGGTCAGGATCGGCTGCGTCACTTCCAGCCGATAATGCGAGCCGGCCTCGTGCCCTAATAGGTTCGGCCGCGGCCCGATCATCGAGACCAGCGACATCACCAACTGTTCGCGGATCGGATCGATCGGCGGGTTGGTGACCTGGGCGAAATTCTGCTTGAAGTAATTGTAGAGGAGCTTCGGCTTGTCCGACAGAGCGGCAATCGGCGTATCGGTACCCATGGAGCCGACCGGGTCGTCGGCATCG
>DATNKF010000500.1:0-6144 GCA_035603555.1 Allostellaceae bacterium | reverse complement strand
TGGTTGGCAGGGCGCAGTGTGCCGGGCGACGACGGCGAGCGCAACCCTTCGGCGACGTTGTCCAAACCGGATCAGCGGCCGCGGGCGAGTGCCGCGAGCAGGACAGTGACGATCGCGACCGCCACGCCGAGGGCAATTGCTCCCCCGCCATTCTCGGCCGCCCAACCGCAGCCGATCAGCAACAAGTCTGCGACGATCACCCGCTTGACCACTGCCCCGTGGTCGAGCCCGTCTCGTACCGCCTGCTGATAAAAATGCTGGCGGTGCGCCTGCCAGACCCGCTCACCGCGCAGCAGCCGCCGGAGAAGAGTGATCGTCGCGTCGGCAAGGAAATAGAGCGGCAGAATCAGTGCGATCTTCCAGTGGCCGCGGGCGGCCAAGCCGAGCAGCAGGAAGCCCGACAAATAGCCGAGCGGAACGCTGCCGACATCTCCGAGAAAGATTCGCGCCGGCGACCAGTTCCACCACAAAAAACCGATCGCGGCACCGAAGAGGCCGGCAGCGCGTAATGCCGCCGCGGGGTCGTGCCCGACGCCGATCGTCGCGAACAGCAGCAGCCCGCCGCCGACCGCCGCGGCCTCGCTGGCGGCGAGCCCGTCGATCCCATCCATGAAGTTGAACAGATTGATCCACCAGATCCATAGGGCGCCTAGCCCAACAAAATACAGGGTGGCGCCTAGCCAAGCTTCGAGCTGGTTATGCGCTTCCGGTAGGGTGAGAATGCCGATCGTCACGGCAATGAGCTGCGCCAACAGCCGAATCCCCGGGGAGAGGCCACGCAGATCGTCGACCCAGGATACGGCCGCCAAAACGCCGGCGCCGAGCGAGACACTGATCAGCCCCGCCGTGACCGACCCCGTCCGATAAACCGCGAGCCACGCCAACAGCACCGCGCCGGTCACCGCGATCCCGCCGCCTCGCGGCGTCGGAACGCGATGTGATGAACGCGCATTTGGGTGATCGAGCACGTCCCGCCGTCGCAGGATCGGAATTAGCGCCCCGGTGGCAATCCAGCACAAAAGACCGGTTGCTATCGCCACCGCTGCAGGCAGCACCGCATCAGCCATTCCGCGCCGGCTGGCGGCCGGCGGGCCGATCGGCGCGGGCTTCGCCAGGTTCGTGGCGCAGTGCCCAGCGCACCGCCGCACCTTCGGCGCCGACCGTTCCGCTCAACACTACCTGCTGGGTTCTCCGGGCCTCGCCCGAACCAAGATAAACGCTCTCGCCGAGGCTCATTTCCGCGCCGGCTGCGCGCAGCCGCCAGAACATTCCGCTTGGGAGTCGCAGCAGAGCAGCCCCGCCATCCTCGGCGAGCGAGGCCTGCACGGACGGATGCAGATGAAAGCGCACGGCGAAGTTTGCGCCGGGCCGACCGGTCAACCTTTCTTCACCGCGCAGATCCTCGCCGTCGGCGGCGAGAAAGAGTTGCCGGGTATAAGTCAACCCGAAGCGCTGCCGATATCCGTCATGCGTCGCCGAGATCCATTGCTGGCCTTCGTGCTCGGCCCGTTCGCGAGTGATCGAGGCCGGAGCGCGGCCGAGCGCACCATCCGCACGAATCTCGACCGAATTGGTGTCGGCCACCACCAACACCGAGTGCGCGGCACTTGCCCGCGCGACCCGCGACCAGGTCGATTTGGGGCCGCGATAGGCACCGCAATTGACGATGATCCGCTCACGCTCATGACTCATCTCAAACGATAGCGTCCCGGCGTGGGCGGTCTCGTCGAAACCGCGAGGCGCTGGCCTTCCGGTATCCACGATTACGAGGCTTCGGGCGGCTTGCAGCCGATCGAAGCCAATATCCGCAGCCTGCGAGGGCGGTCGCCCCTTGGTCTCTGACCGAGTCAGGACCAGGTCTATCAGCACCCCGTCCTCTTCGAGCGAATCGTTGAACAGCGCCAGTCGGCGGTCGCCGTGACGGAAAAAGCGCAGCATCGGCGCCATGCGATCGATCGCCAGTTGTACTGCCGCGGGTGTCTCGAGCCGCACCGCTCGCAGAACGGCTCGTGTATCGATCAGATCCTGCAGGACCTGAAGCTGCAACGACGGGTTGCGCGACACATGGCCACCGTCCGGGAGGATCTGCACCGCTATCTCGCGCTCGATCGTCTTCAGCACCTGGGCGAGGCGGTTCTCGGAATCGCCGATCGCTGCCCTGCCGGCGATCAAGCCTTTGAGCGCGCGCAATCGCGCGGCGCCGGCGACCTCCCACGACGCCGTTCGGCCGAGGTGGCGCAGCTGGGCGGCGATGCTCGTCAGCATGGCGCGGCGCAACGCCTGATCGTGGTCGCGCCTGACGATCTCGTCGAAGTGCTCGACCCAGGCGAAGACGCGTGTCGCCAGCACGTCCGCCCGCCAGGCAATGCCGTGCCAGGCGGCATTCTCAAGCAACCAGCTCTGTACCAAGTCGGCGGTCGCCTCGCGTGCGGCACCGCCCGCGGTCGCGAGATCTGCGATCCAGCCGAAGCCGTGCCAGGCGGCGAGCCATTCCGGCCCGGCTGACAGGGGAAACCAGCGCGGCGAGGGATGGCGGACCAGCTCTCCGGCAAGCTCGATCTCGCCGGCAGCGACGGCCTCGCCGCGCTTGGCGTCGCCGGGCCAGCGCTGCCCGATCCGCAGCTTTAGCTCCGGGGGAACACGGCCGATTAGCGTGTGATGATAGAAGCGGCCGGAAGCGAGTGCTTGCAATGCGTCGCGGCGCAGCCGGGTCAGCAGCCCGGGAGACTCACCGGGGTGGCGTCGCCGGAAAGGCTTGGCTCGCTTGTCGGTCGGAGCCGCCATTACCCGCGCCCCACCCGATCGCGCCATCGCGCTGGCCGGCTGACCTGCCGGTCAATAGGGGCTTGCCGGACAGGGGGACCCATACCGTTTCGTAACAAGGAACGCGTTGTGCCGCAAGCCGGCCGGACCAGCTGATCAACCCGCCTCCGGCTCCATATCGCCCGGCGGACACACCTCCCTTGCCGCTTATGTTGCGAACTCGGCCTGGGCAGAGCTATGGCGGCCGGCTGGAGCTAACCCTCCTTGACGAGCCGTGCGCAGAAAAAGCCGTCGATGCCGTCATATTCGCTGAAGTGGCAGGGTAAAGTCCGCAGTTCGCCCGTGGGCGTGATCCACTCGGGCTCGACACCGATCTCGCCGGGTTCGATTGCGCGGCGGGCGACCGGCGCACCGGCGCCGAGCAGGGCTGCGATCCTCTCCACCCCTTCTTCGGGCTCGAGCGAGCAGGTGCAATAGACGAGCATCCCTCCCGGCCTCAGCATCTCGATCGCGGCGTGCAGCAGATTGTCCTGCACCACGGTGAGGCGGGCGACATCTTCCGGCAGTTTCAGGTGCGGCACGTCGGGATGGCGGCGGATCGCGCCGGTGGTGCTGCACGGGGCATCGAGCAGCACCGCGTCGACCGGCTGTGGCGGACGCCAGGTCAAGCCGTCCGCCGCCACTGCTTCGATCGGCAGGGCGAGCCGTTCGAGGTTGGCGACCAGCCGCTCGAGGCGGCGGGTCGAGCGATCGACCGCTATCACCTGAGCACCGGCGGCGGCGAGTTGTGCCGTTTTGCCACCCGGCGCGGCACAGAGGTCGACGACCTTGCTTCCGGTGACGTCGCCGAACAACTGCACCGGCAGCGCCGCAGCGGCATCTTGCACCCACCAGGCGCCTTCGGCATACCCCGGCAGGCTGACGAGAGACCCGCCGGCCGCCCGGCGCAAAGTCCCGGTCGGCAGCAAGATGCCCTGCAATTTGCTGCACCACGTATCAGCATCGTTGCGCAAGGTCAGATCGAGCGGCGCCTCCTTCAGATGCGCAGCGGCGATCGATCGAGCCGTCGCCTCGCCGTAGGCCCTGATCCACGAACGCCACAGCCAATCCGGTGTATTGAGCCGCGGCGCGTCCTGCGCCTCGATGCAGGCGGGGCCCTCGATGCACAACCGCCGGAGCACGGCGTTGACAAGCCCCTTGTGTGACATGAACCCGCGGCTGTGGGCGAGGTCGACACTGGTCGCGACCGCAGCATGGGGTGGCGTGCGCAAAAACAGCAGCTGGGCGATCCCGAGCCGCAATATGTCATGCACCGCTGCCGCTCGAGGCGCTAAGGGCGTGCTGAGGCAATCGGCGATCAGCACGTCGATCTGACCGAGGCGGCGCAACACTGTTGCGACCAGCAGGCGCGCGAAGGCGCGGTCCCGCCCGGGGAGTTGGTGCATCGCCGGATTGTCGTCGATCGCGTCATCGAGCGGCCGCTTGCGGCGGAGGACCGCAGCGATCAGGTCGAGCGCAACTTCGCGTGCAGTTGGCGCCTGAGACATCAAGGTTCTACCACGTCCGCCGGCGGCTGCCCGGGAGGCTGAAAGGGCTCAAATTGCCGATCTCAACGCCCCGGACGTAGGTTTGGTTCCGCGCGCTTGTTTACTAACTCACCCTGTCCACGTCGGAATAACGAGCGGTTGAGGGTGGGATCTTTGTGGCCCATATTGCCGCCATGGAAGACCGATTGCGCGACAGCGAAGAGCCCCGGCCCGCTGAGCAGCTTCCGAGCGGACAACCTCCATCTCCGCCGCGAGAGGTCGGCGGCCCGAAGGGCCCGGAACCGACCCGCTATGGGGATTGGGAATTCAACGGCCGCTGCACGGACTTTTGACCTGCCTGCCCGACGAGGCGGGCCGGGAGGGGACGTCGATGAGCGTTGCTGTGGGGCCGCGTCTGTCGGCGGCGGGCGGGGTCGCGATTACTGGGATCGATCTTGCACGGCCGCTACAGCCCGCTCCGAAGGAGCAAATCCTGGGGGCGTTTCGCGACTACCACGTCGTCGTCTTCCCGGGTCAGGCGCTGACCCGGGAACAGCAATACGCATTCGCGCGAAATTTTGGGGAGGTCGAACCCTCGGGCCAACCGGGCAGCAAGAGGCGTGAGGTCGCGCATGTGATCACCAATCTCGACAAGGACGGGAACCCTGTCGATCGATCTTCCTCGCCAGTCAGCAACTACCGCTGGCACACCGACAAGTCCTGGCATGCGGTGCCGCCGTCATCGACGATGCTCTATGCCGTCGAGTTGCCTCTCTGCGGCGGCGACACCGAGTTCGCCAACACTCGCCTGGGTTATGTCGCCCTGCCCGAGGAAACCAAGCCCCGTATCGCCGGCTGGCGCGTGGTCTTCCGCTGGGGAGTAACCGGCGGCAAATCGGTTTCGGCAATGCGCGACGATCTGCCGGTCGATCATCCGCTTGTACGCACCCATCCAGATACCGGCCAAAGGGCGCTTTATCTCGGCAACCATGCCTCGCACATTCTCGGCATGGCCGAGGCAGAGGGAGCGGCAATCCTCGAGGAGCTTCTCTGCCACACGACCCAGCCGCAATTCGTCTACGCCCACCGGTGGCAACGGGGCGATCTCGTGATGTGGGACAACCGCTGTCTGCTGCATCGCGCCGTTGCCAATTACCAGCTGGACAAAGAACGGCGCATCCTCCACCGCAGCGTGGTGTGCGGCACCAAGCCTTTCTAGGCCGAGACGAAATCCCGGACGAGCGGTCCTAATTCGGCTTACGCGATAGGCCGGGCGAGCAGGGCCAGCTTGCGCTATCATTGCAGGCTTGCAGGCGAAGCTTCGGGAGGATCGGGCATGACGGCGACAGCGTTTCTCGAGGCGCGCGATTTCCTGCTCGCCCATCGCCGGGATTACGAGACGGCCTACCGCGATTTTCGCTGGCCGGTGCTCGACCGGTTCAACTGGGCGCTCGATTATTTTGACCCGATGGCGCGTGGCAACGACCGCCCGGGTCTGTGGCTCGTCGATGAAGGCGGCGGCGAAAACAAATTCTCTTTTGCCGAGCTTGCCGAGCGGTCGGACCGTGTCGCCAATTGGCTGCATGCGCTCGGCGTCCGCCGTGGCGACCGCTTGCTGCTGATGCTGGGCAATATCGCCCCGTTGTGGGAATGCATGTTGGCGGCGATGAAGCTCGGCGCCGTCATCATTCCGGCGACGACCCTGTTGAACCGCGACGATCTCGTCGACCGCTTCGCGCGCGGCCGTGTGCGCCATGTCGTCACCGGGGCCGACAGTGCCGGAAAATTTGCCGATCTGCCCGGCGACTACACGCGAGTTGCGGTTGGCAGGTCGGTCCCGGGCTGGCACAGTTGG
>DATNKF010000499.1:0-11522 GCA_035603555.1 Allostellaceae bacterium | reverse complement strand
CGAACGAAAGGTGATCATCATAGCTAACGACGCCGCGTCGACAAAGCAGGATTGCGCACCGTCCAAACGACAATGTCCGCTATGACCGCTCCGAGTGCTTCGTCGAAGGCCAGGACAACCCGCCCGACATCGTTCGCTCCAGCCCGCTCGCGCCGCTCGAACGAGGTATGCGCCACGATATTTCGACCTGCCGGATCGACGAGCCGGGCGATGATTGCCACCCACGCTTCGGGCGCCCCGTTCGGTGAGTCGTACAGCGCCTCGAAATGCCGGATCTCGGTCTTCAAAATGAAGTCGGCACGCAAGCCAATCGATTCGCGATCGATCGCCGCGATCGCCCCGCTATTCTCGAACGATTGCAACAGCGCCGTCTGGACCAGCAACGGGACCCGCTCGGTCCACTCCGAATCGGCAAAGTAGTCGATCGAGACAGCCGACCGGCTCAGCGCAATTCGCGGAGAATCGAGCCCGGCCGGCGCGAGCGGGACGTCGACGAGGATTTGCGTCGGCAGGTGGGGCAGATTCGCAGGGTAATTGCTCTTCGGAGTGACCCGGTAAAGATGGGGGGATGGCGCGAGACCGAGGAGGCTCGCACAACCTGCCGACAAAAGCGCCATCGCGCCCGCAAACCATCGGCGCGAAATCCGCGCCGTCGGCATCCTCATTGCGGTCGATATCCCTCGCGCCGATCACCGAAAAGCAGCTTCGGCGGATTGCGCTCGAGCTCGGTGGCAAAGCGCGTCATGCCGGCGACGAAGCGCTTCAAATCGGTAACGAGATCGCCGAGCTGGTTCAAGGTGTTGTGGGTAAAATCTCGGATCCCGGGGCGGTTTTCCTGGATCAGCCCCTGAAGCTGCCGGCTGGCGTCGGTGAGGTTCTTGGCCAACCGGTCGGCGTCGCCGAGCGTCTGCGACAGCTGGTCCTTCAGCCCGCCTTTTTCCACGTAGCTCTGCTCGAGATTATGGAACAGGGACCTGAGCTCGACGACGGCCTTGTTGGCATTGTTCACGACCTCGCCTACTTCCCTGCTCGGCTCGACGAGCGCTCCCGTTATCGACCGAAGATTCTGCAGCGTGTCGGAGACAGCTCGGCGGTTGTTCTCGTCGAGCAAGTCATTCAAGCGGTGCGCCGCCGCTTTGAGATCCGCCACGAGCTCCGGAAGGCTGGCCTTCACTTCCTCCAGCTCCGACCGGCCCGCCGTGATCACCGCGTATTTGTGTCCGGGGCGCGGCACGAGGTCGCTCGCCTCCCGAGTTCCGCCACGGATTTGAACCGTAGCAATTCCGTTCAAAATGTTGGCTTCAAGAAATGCTTGGGCATCGGACTTGATGTTGACAATGCTGGTATCGATCTCGACTGTGACCTGGATTTGCTCGAGATTGGTCGGGTCGACGCGAATATCGATCACCCTGCCCACCGGGATGCCATTGTATTGAACCTGAGAGCCTTTGCTCAGCCCGGCTACTGATCCTCGGAAGTAGATGTAGTACCTTTTGGTTTCCTGCGCGAATTCGGCGCGCCCCAACCATAGAACGGCGACAAAGGCGAGAAAGATCACCGCCAGAACAAAGGCCCCGACAGCAACATAATGGGCCCGTGTCTCCATTTATTCTCTCTTGATGCAAACTAGCTCAGGCACAGGAGATGACCGCCGTCCCGGATCTTGCCAAATGCTCGGCTTCGGAGAGCAAAGCGGCTCGCCCGCGCGGGCCGTGGAAATAGGATTGGATCCACGGATGTTCGTCCTGCAGCATCTCTTCCAAAGAGCCGACGCGGATCTTCTTATCGACCAAAATCGCAACGCGATCGCAGATCGCAAACAGCGTGTCGAGATCATGGGTTACCATGAATACCGTCAAGCCCAAACTGCTCCTCAGATCGCGAATCAGGGCGTCGAAATCGCCGGCAGCGATGGGATCGAGCCCGGCCGTGGGCTCGTCGAGAAAGACGATCTCCGGATCGAGCGCGAGGGCCCGCGCAAGGCCGGAGCGCTTGCGCATCCCACCGGAGAGCTGCGCCGGATATTTTTCTCCCGTCCCCTCGGGGAGCCCGACGATGCCGATCTTGAAAGCCGCGATCTCGTCCATCAGACGCGGCGGCATGGCGAAGTATTCCTTCAGCGGGACTTCGATGTTCTGCGCCACCGTCAGGGAGCTGAAGAGCGCGCCATTCTGAAACAGCACTCCCCACCGCTGCTCGATCTCCCGTCGATCCATATCACCGTTGGTCAATATCTCCTTCCCGAGAATTTCGATGCGGCCCGCGATCGGCCGGTTGAGCCCGATGATGGTGCGCAGCAACACCGATTTTCCCGATCCGGACGCACCGACGACGCCGAGAACCTCGCCACGGAAGACGTCGAGATCGAGACCGTCGTGGATGATGTCCACGCCGAACCGGGTGACAAGGCCGCGCACACGGATGATCGGCTCGCCCGAGTAATCCGCCACGCTCAAATCTCTAAGGCGGAAAAGAAAATCGAGAACCCGGCGTCGGTTACGATCACCAGAAAAATCGCTTCGACAACCGATAGAGTGGTCAGGCGCCCTACGCTTTCGGCGCTGCCGGTCACCTGAAAGCCTTCATAGCAGCCGATCAGCGCGATAATTATGGCAAAGAACGGCGATTTGATCATACCGATCCAGAAGGACCATGGCGCAATCGTGGACAGCTGTTTAAGGAACTCCGGAATCCCGATGCCGAGTTCGGCCCACGCCATCAGGCCGCCGCCGAAGATCCCCATGAAATTGGCGCACAGGGCCAGCATCGGCAAGGTCACCAGCAGCGCAAACAGCCTGGGTAGAACCAGAACCTCGACTGGATCGAGGCCGATGGTGAGCATCGCGTCGATCTCTTCGTTGACCCGCATCGTTCCGATCTGCGCGGTAAAGGCGCTGCCCGATCGGCCGGCGAGGATAATGGCGGTCAGCAGCACCCCCAATTCGCGAAAGATGCTGGCTCCGGTCAATGGCACCGTATAATTCTCGAGCCCGTAAGGGCGCAGATAGTCGGCACCCTGAAAAGCGATGACGACCCCGATCAGAAAGGTGAGCAGACCGACGATCGGAAGCGCATTGACCCCGGTCTGCTCCATCTGGGCGACAACCGCCGTCATCCTCAGCCGCCGCGGATGAAGGATCAGCCTCAACGCGGTCGCGGATGCGATGCCGAAGAAGCCGAGGATGCTATATGCGCGGGCGAACAGCCCGAGCGAGATTTCACCGATTCGCCCGATGAAACCAGCGATCGTATGATGCGCCGGCCGCGGGTGGCGGACCGGGGTGATTTTCCCTGCCGCGCGCAACTGTTCGATCAGCGGCTCAAAGTTTGGCCGCAGATTGCGCATCTCAACGGCATTGCCGCGATCCATCAGATCATGCTCGGTCCGCAGCAGCAGCCATGCGCCGGTAGTGTCGAGCCGGTCGATCCCGCTCAGATCGAGTGTGACCCGAGTGCCCGTCGGCATCCTCAAAGCGCGCAGCTCCTGATCGAGATCGGCGGCGGTCGTCACCAGCCATTCACCGGCCGCCGACAGGACGAGCGAACCAGGCGCTTGCGAGGCGACGAGGGTTGCGGCGACGGGCGCCATGACGATCCGGCAATACCTGCTTCAGCAGCCGTCGCGGGAGGGCTTTCCAACTACGTGAAAAGCAGCTATCTCGCAACAGGGCGAATTTGGTTGCCGACTACAGTCAAGGGAAGCGGTGATGGACCTCAAGCAGCACATCCGCTCGATCCCCGATTTCCCAAAGCCCGGCATTCTGTTCTACGATATCTCGACCTTGCTTGCACATCCGGGCGCTTGGCGTGCGACTGTGGAGCGCCTCGCCGGGTCGCTCCAGCCCTACCAGCCAGATCTTCTGGTCGGCATCGAATCTCGCGGGTTTCTGATTGCGGCGCCGCTCGCCTTCGAACTCGAGCGCGGTTTTGCGATGGTCCGCAAGAAGGGCAAGCTGCCGGGCCCAACCGTGCGCTACACCTATGACCTCGAATACGGAACCGACACCATAGAGATCCAGGAAGATGCCGTCGTCCCTGGACAGCGCGTCGTGGTGCTCGATGATCTGGTGGCTACCGGCGGGACGATGCAGGCCGCCATCGACCTGGTTCGCCGACGCGGCGGTGACGTGGTCGCCGCTGCCTGCATCATTGAGCTCAATTTCCTACGGGGCCGCGACCGGATTGACGTTCCGTTCACCTCGATGGTCGGCTACGACACCTGATCGGCGGTGACCGCAGTTGGCGGTCCGAGGCTGCGGCCGATAACCGCATAAAGCTGGTCCCCACCACCCGGCGGGGTCCGATCGAGGCAGCGCAGGTCGCCCCAATTGCCGGCTTCGGCGAAATAGTGGGCGATCAGACACAGGTGCCCGGCATCATCCAGAAGATGCCAGCAAGCGATGGCGCGGGTCGGCAAGCAGCAGTTCGAGAATGTCACGATAAGCGGCGCCCCCGGCTTGAGGACGCGCCCCACTTCGCGGATGACCTCGCAGGGCCTCGTTAAATGCTGAATGGATACACAGATCGCCGCGCCGTCGAACTCCGCGGTGGCGAACGGAAGGTACGGATTGCTGTTCAAATCTTGGACGCGCCACTCGTCTAAAAACGGGTTTTCGGCAAGCTCGCAAGCGTTGGTGCCGACCCCGACGACGCGGGAATAGGGGATTTCCGGCGGCAGATGACTGACCCATCCCGACGAGAGATCGAGGATGGCACCGCCAGGCGGCAAGATCTCACGATAGAGACGGGTTATCGCGGCGATAGACGCCGGGTCGATGTGTCGAGCTTGCGCTGCCTCGGGACCGGCCGAAACATCGAACCACTCAACTTCAGGCAAGGATGCGGCCCTCGGAACGAGCGGCATATCCCCCTCTCCAGCCAACCTTTCCTGAGATAGGGAGTACCCTGCCGCCAATCCATAGCCTACGGCGCGTGCTTTTTCGTCGTTCTACATTTCGACGGCGCCGCCACCTCGACTAACCCTTTAAGGCCTGCTCGGGTGGCGTCGGCGGCAGATCGAGATCGCGAGCTACGGCAGGATGCGTCACCCGCCCGTGGCAAACGTTCAGGCCATCCCGCAGATGTGGGTCTTCCACCATCGCGCGGCGCCACCCGCGGTCGGCGATCGCCAAAACAAAAGGCAGGGTTGCGTTGTTGAGCGCCACCGTCGAAGTGCGCGCAACCGCTCCCGGCATGTTGGTCACACAGTAATGGACCACGCCCTCGGCGAGATAGGTGGGCTCGGCATGGGTCGTCGGCCGGCTGGTCTCGAAGCAGCCGCCTTGATCGATGGAGACGTCGACGATAACCGCACCCGGCTTCATCGCCCGGACGAGGTCACGGCTCACCAGCTTGGGTGCCGCCGCACCCGGGATCAGCACCGCCCCGATCACCAGATCGGCGGCGGTGACTTCGCGCTCGATGTTCTCCATCGTTGAGAACAGCGTGTGCAGCTGGGCCCCGAACTGAAGATCGAGCTCGTAGAGCCGGGGCAATGACTTGTCGATGACGGTGACGTAAGCCTCCATCCCCATCGCCATGCGCGCCGCATTGGTGCCGGCGACGCCGCCGCCGAGGATCACGACTTTGGCAGCCGGAACTCCCGGTACGCCACCGAGCAGCACACCGATGCCCCCCTGCTCTTTTTCGAGACAATGTGCTCCGACCTGGACGGCCATCCGCCCGGCGACCTCGCTCATCGGAGCGAGCAGCGGCAGCCCGCCGCGCCCGTCGGTGACGGTCTCGTATGCGACAGCGACGATACCCGACCGGATCAGCCCCAGCGTCAGCTCCCTGTCTGCGGCGAGATGCAAATAGGTGAACAGAACCTGGCCCTCGCGCAGCAGCGCCACCTCCTGCGGCAGTGGCTCCTTGACCTTGACGATCAGCTCGGCGGTGGCGAACACCTCGCCGGGGCGAGCAAGGATCGCCGCCCCCGCTGCTTCGTAGACCGCGTCATCGAACCCGATCCCGGCGCCCGCACTTGTCTCGACCACAACCTTGTGCCCGCGATGCACGAGTTCCCGCACGGCCCCGGGGACGAGGCCGACGCGGTACTCATGGGATTTCAGCTCCTTCGGGACGCCGATCAGCATCGCAGGGCTCCGCTCACCCGGGCTGGCGGGAGAGCCGTTCTATCACCTCGTCGGCAAGCGGCAAGGCCGCGGTCAGCCCCGGCGATTCGATCCCATATAGGTTCACCAGACCCGGAATCCCGTGAACCTCGGGACCTTGCACGATAAAATCGGCTGCTGGCTCCGACGGCCCGCTGATCTTCGGCCGCACCCCGGCATAACCGGGCTGGAGCGCGCCGTCGCGCAGTCCGGGCCAATAGGCACGGATCGCGGCATAGAACGCCTCGCCCCGCGCCGGATCGACAGCATAATCGATTTCGCTTATCCACTCTACATCCGGCCCGAACCGCGCCTGACCCGCAAGATCAAGGGTGATATGGACGCCGAGCCCGCCGGGTGGCGGGACGGGGTAGACAAGCCGGCGAAACGGTGCGGGCCCGGCGAGGGTAAAATAGACGCCCCGGCAAAAGAAGGCGGGCGGGATCGTCTCCCGTGGGATTCCCCGGATGGCGTGAGCGAGAGCGGGCGCGTAGAGCCCGGCTGCGTTGACCAGAACGCGACAGCGAATGTCGCTCGGCTCCTCGCCGCCGATGGACAGATCGAAACCGTCGTGACGTACTCGGCCGCACCGCACCGGCGTGCGCAATACAACCATCGCGCCGGCCGCCTCGGCCTCGCCCTCGAGGGCCAGCATCAACGCGTGGCTGTCGATGATGCCGGTCGAAGGCGACAGCACGGCGGCAACGCAGCGCAGCGCCGGTTCGAGCCGTAGCGCCTGGGTCGCGGTCAACCACTGCAGATCGTCGACGCCGTTGGCGCGGGCCGCATCGGCAATGCGCTCGACACCGGCGATCTCACTCTCTTCGGCCGCGACAATAAGCTTGCCGATCTGCGCGTGCGGGACCCCGTGCTCGCGGCAATAGGCATAGAGCCGCTGCCGCCCGGCGACACAGCAGCGAGCCTTCAAGCTGCCGGCCGGATAATAAAGTCCGCCATGGATGACCTCGCTGTTGCGTGAGGAGGTCTCGAACCCGATCGTATAGGCGCGCTCGAGAACGAGGACCTCATGCCCGGCTAGTGCCAGCGCCCGCGCAGTCGCGAGCCCGATCACTCCCGCGCCGACCACGACGCACTCGACCTCGTCCACTCCATCCCTCCTCGATCATTACCGAATGGGCGAAGGGCACCGAGAGAGCAGCAGCTACGGCAACTCTACAACGGCGGTTGGCATCTCATATCGGGTTCATAACAAGCGCAGGTTGCGCTCGCGCCGTCACGCCAAGCGTCCACGCCTCCTCGATTTCGATACGATTGCGCTGTTCGCGCGTCAGGGTCGGATCGCCGAGGAGCAGCGCGGGAAGCTCGCCGGCGTTATCGCGTTCGGCAAAATAGCTGGCGACGGTGCGGACCTGAGCGGCGTCTTTGGGCTCACCCGCTAGGAGCGACACCGACCACAAGGAGGGATAGACCTCGGCCATCACCAACGCGCCGCTCGGCTGCGCGGTAAGTCCCGTTTCGAACGGCCAAACCTGCGCCTTATCCCGCCAGCGCGGGTCGTCCCGCAAGGCCCGCACGACCGGGAGCCCGGTCAGAACCTGGCCGCCGACCGAGCCCGCGCCCAGCAGCTTCCAGCACGGCTGGGCTCCGGTCATGTATTCGTCGATTAGCCGCCGCTCGGCCAATCCATCCTGCTCATGACGGCGATGATGCTTGGGTCCAAGGCAGAGGCGCGGAGAGGCCGCCGGACATCCCCAGAACGGAAATTGACTGCCGGATATGCGCTCGTTTAGCGCGGCGGCGACATCGAAGCGGTTGTTGAAATTATGTTCGTCGTCGCTAACGAGCCGTGCGATCTCGTCCCAGACCGCCCGCCACGGCGCACCGGAAAGGCCGAGCCGAGCGGCAAAGCCGGCGGGATAGCCGAACGGGAAATCGAACCCCATGAGAACCCTGGCATTGCGCGACATCGCCGGCGCCAGCCATTCTGCCAAGAGGGTCTTTGCTGCGTGCCGGGTGGCCGGGTTGACGAGTCTCTCGCCCGCGGCATCGATCCAGCAGATCCAGATGCTGTCGCGGCCGGTCCGCGGCACGTTGGCCGCACTCCAATCGACCATCACAAACGTGTCGAACATCAGCGATGGCGAGGTCCGGCCGGGTCGCTGTCGCCGACCTCGCGGACGCGGTCATGGAAGGCACCGAGCACCTCCGGATGGTCGCGCAGATAGAGCGCCTTGACAAATTCGATCTCGGGAAAGAGACGGGCGGCAGCGTCGGCCCGCGCGTAGATTTGTTTGACGAGAACGCCGGTGAGCAGGAAGTAGGGAAAGACGATGATCCGGCGGAAGCCGAGGCGGGCGGAGTGCGTCAACACAGCTTCGACGCGCGGCTGAGCCACACCGGTGAAGGCGACCTCAGCCCAGCCGAAACCCATCTCGTCCCGCAGCCTGTCCGTGAGCTTGGAGATGTTGGAGTTGGCATCCGGGTCGCTGGCGCCGCGCCCGACGACGACGAGCAAGGTCTCAGCGCGTGGGATCGCCGGGTCTTGTGCCGCCGCAGCGATCCGGTCAGCCGCTGCTCGCGGCAGCTTTGGGCCGATCGAAAGATCGCCCCCCAGGCGGACGTCGACCTCCGGGTTGTCGGCCATGAAGGTGTTCATTTCGCGCGGTAGGTCCCGCTTTACGTGGCTCGCCGCAAGCAACATGCCCGGGATCGCAAAAATCCGCCGTGCGCCCCGTTCCGCCAAAACGGCGAGCCCGTCGCGGATCGACGGCCGGGCGAATTCGAGGTACCCCATGGTAACATCGAACTGCGGCATGCACCGGCGCAGCGTTGCGGCGACCAGCTCAAATTCCGCGATCGCTTCGCAATCCCGGCTGCCATGCCCGCAGAGCAGCACCGCCGTCTCGGTCAATCGCTGTCCCTTCCCGACCCGCAACGGGGGATTGACCGCGCAATGATGCCGATCGGCGTCGATCCGTTGCTGCTGCTCGTCGCCGGCCTCGCCATCGATGCGCTGTTCGGCGACATGCCCGCGATTTTCCGCCACATCGACCATCCGGTCGTAGTCGCGGGTCGCGCGATCGCGTTTTTCGACCGCAAGCTCAATCGCCAAAACCGCAGCGAAACGTCGCGCCGCGATCGCGGGGTCGTCACCGTGATCCTGCTGGTCGGCGCCGCAGCGGCAGCCGGTCTCGCGGTCGAGCGAGTGTGCCGCGGGCATTTGCCGGGGGCCGTCGTCGAAGCCCTGTTGATTGCGGTGCTTGTCACCCAACGCAGCCTTTACGAGCACGTCGCCGCCGTCGCCAAGGCGCTCGATGCCGGTGGGCTCGCGGCCGGTCGCGCAGCCGTACGTCACATCGTCGGCCGCGACCCGATGAGCCTCGACAGGCACGGCGTGGCGCGGGCGGCCATCGAGAGCCTGGCGGAGAATTTCAGCGACGGCGTCGTGGCACCGGTGTTCTGGTATCTGCTGCTCGGCCTGCCGGGCCTCTTCGCCTACAAGATGGCGAACACGCTCGACAGCATGATCGGCCATCGCACCCCGCATTATCGCAGCTTCGGCTGGGCGGCGGCACGCCTCGACGACGTTCTCAATCTGCTGCCGGCGCCGATCAGCGGGTTGCTGCTCGCCGCGGGTGCCGTCCTCGCTGACCGATGCCGCCCGGATCGGGCGCTGCTGATCATGATCCGCGACGGCCGCAAGCACCATTCGCCGAATGCCGGCTGGCCGGAAAGTGCGATGGCGGGGGCGCTCGGGCTGGCGCTGGCGGGACCGCGCCGATACCCGGAAGGTCTCGTCGACGATCCCTGGCTCGGCGACGGCAGCGCTCGGGCGGCAACCTCCGACATTGTGCGCGCGCTGCACCTTTACCGGCTCGCTTGTCTCTTCGAAGGCGGCTTGCTGCTGGTCGGCTGGGTTGCCCTGCATCTCACACCAATTATTTGACGTTGGCGGGCTGGGCAATGCTCAGCCTTCCTTTAGCAGCAGCGGCAGACCGGCAGCGATAAACACAACGCGGTCGGCGAGTGCCGCGACCTGTTGATTGAGGCGCCCGGCGGCGTCGCGAAACTGCCGTCCGAGTGGTGTCTGCGGAACGAGGCCCATTCCGACTTCGTTGGCGACGAGCACGACGGGTCCCGCCGCCAACCGTAGCGCTCCGCACAGCATCAAGGCCTCCTCGTCGACCGGCTTGCCGGCGAGGAGCAGGTTCGAGAGCCATAGTGTCAAGCAATCGATAAGGAGCGGGCGCTCGGACGTCGTCTCGGTGGCGATTACCGGAGCGAGTGCCAGTGGCTCCTCCACCGTACGCCAGAATGCGCCGCGACGCGCCCGATGGGCGGCGATGCGCTCGGCCATCTCGGCATCTCCGGCCTCGGCCGTCGCGCAATAGGTGCCGCCCGAGGCGGCATTCTCGACCATCCACTCGGCATAACGGCTCTTACCGGATCGTGCCCCACCCAGCACGAGCGTAACCGGGGGAAGGCCGGAGATGTCTTCTGACACGGGAATCACGCTAGCACAGTGGACCTGACACCGTCATTCGGCGTTGGTAGCATGGCCCGCGGGGTAAGGCTTGGCCCGCGGACAGAGGAGGATCGGATGCAAATCGAGGGTGGTTGCCTTTGCGGGAAAGTGCGCTATTCGGCTGACGCCGAGCCCGTTTTCGTCGGTGTCTGCCACTGCACCGATTGTCAAAGGGAGACGGGGACCGCGTTCAACGTCGTCGTGGCAGTTCCGCAGCCGGCGCTGTCCGTGCAAGGCGCATTGAAGACATTCAGCGCTCCCGGCGACAGCGGAAAAGAGGTGCACCGGCAGTTCTGCCCGGAATGCGGATCAACGATCACCTCCGCGCCCGACGCCCTGCCGGGTGTTGCGATTATCAGGGCAGGGACGCTCGACGACCGGAGCTGGGTAACGCCGGTGATGGAGATCTTTTGCGACAGCGCGCAACCATGGGTGAGCCTCGCCGGCGACAGGCAACGCTTCCCCAAAATGCCGCCGCCGCGCTGAGCCTCACGGTCGCCGCAGAACATCCTGCGCAGTTTGGTTGAAGAGGATCCGCCGCTCGCCGTCGGTCGGCGGCGCTGAGCGGCGCAGGTCCTTCCCGAGATCGACCCCCCGCTGCACGGCGGGGCGCTCTTTGATCGTCTCGCGCCAGCGCGCGACGTTGGGAAAATCGTCGAGCGATTGGCCGAGCGGCCGGGCGATCAGCACCCAAGGCCAGGACGCCATATCGGCGATCGAGTAGTCGCCGAGGATGAAACCGCGACCCTCGAGCCGACGCTCGAGAACCCCGAGGCAGCGGTTGTACTCGTCGGCATAACGCTTGTGCGAATAGGGGTGGTCGCCCTGCGCATAATTGACGAAATGGCTGAGCTGGCCGGCCATCGGGCCGAGATTGCCGACTTGCCAGAATAGCCACTCGAGGCACTCCTTCCGGCCCAACC
>DATNKF010000498.1:0-3792 GCA_035603555.1 Allostellaceae bacterium | reverse complement strand
ACGACATGCGGCTGCTGCAGGCGCAGCTCGACCGCGTCTTCGATCGTGATCACCCGTTCGTCGTTGTCGATGTAGCGCGAGATCGCGTTCAGCAATGTCGTCTTGCCGGAGCCGGTGCCGCCCGAGATCAGGATGTTGAGGCGCGAGCGCGCGCCGATCTGCAGCAGGCGCGCGAGCTCTTGCGACAGGCTGTCGAGGCGCACGATCGAGTCAAGCGTCATGCCCCGCTTCGGGAATTTGCGGATCGAGATGGTGCCGCCGTTGAGCACGATCGGCGGCAATACGATGTTGACGCGGCTGCCGTCGGCGAGCCGGGCGTCGACCATCGGGCTCGCCTCGTCGATGCGCCGGCCGATCGCACTGGCGATGCGCTGGGCGACATTGACGAGATGCTGGGCATCGCGAAACCGCGCGGTCGTCTTCTCGAGCTTGCCGCGTCGTTCGACAAAGACGCTGTACGGCCCATTCACCAGGATATCGGTGATGTCATCATCCTCGAGGAAGGGTTCGAGCGGCCCCAGACCGATCATGTCGTCGGTCAGCTCGGTGGCGAGCGCGCTCTCCTCGATCTCGTTGAGCTCGACCCGCTGCTCGGTCGCGATCTCGCTGACCAGCCTCGCCACCTCGGCCCGCAAGGTCGCTCGCGGGATACGGCCGGCGGCGGACGGGTCGATCCGCGCCATCAAGGAGGTTCGGATCCGCTCCTTGAGCTCACTGCGGCCGGAGAAGTCGGCGGCCGGACCCGGCGCCGACCGGCCGGGAACGACGACGAGATCCCGGGCGCCGGGCTCGACGAGGCGGCGGCCAAAACCGGCTGACATCATTTGGCAGCACTCCACCAGCGGCGGCGCCCGGGACGTCGTCCCGAAAGATCGAGTGCCAGAACGCCGAGCGCATCGGCGAATTTGCCGCGGCGCGCGGCCGGGACCCGGGGAGAACTCGCCGCCGCGGCGAACAATGTAGGCTGGAACGGAATTACCGCCCGCGGCCGCAGATCGACAATATTGTGCATCTCGCGCAAAGTCACCCCACGGCGTCCGCTCTCGCCGTGGCGGTTGACGACGAACAGAGTTCGGTGCGCGGCATCGCCCTCACCGAGCACGCTGCGCAGCCGCGTTGCGTCGCGTACCGAACGCAGGGTCTGGTCGCCGACGATGATCCGGAAATCCGCCAGATCGAGCGCCCTCTGGTAGCGTGGTGCCGGGGTGCGCGGCACATCGAGGATCACATAGTGGAACTGCTCGCGCAGCGCCGCGACCAACGTGTCGACCGCCTCGGCGGTGAATTGGAGCTCGTCGCGCAGCGGCTCCTCGGAGCTCAGCACGAACAGACGGCTGCCGACCGGCGTCATCACGCGCTCGAGCAGGGTGGTGTCAATCCGCGCTGGGTTGACGAGGGCTTCGCGCAATCCCGGAGTGGGCTTGATGTTGAGCGCCAGCGCGCAATCGCCGTTCTGCAGGTCGAGATCGACGAGGGCGACGCGGCGGCTTTGCCGTTCGCCCAAATACCAGGCCAAATTGACCGCCAATGTCGTCGTCCCGACCCCGCCGCGCGCGCCGACAACGGCGACGATCGTTCCGAGTTTGTGGTGAATGGGGCTCCCTGTGCCCGGCTCCGTTCGGACGGTCAGCGCACGCGACAGAAGCTGCGGGTTCAGCGGCTTGACGATGTATTCAGCAACCCCTGCGCGGAGCAGGTCGCGATAGAGGCCGATCTCGTCGCGATTACCGATGGCAATGACGGTAACGCCGGGCTCGCACACCTCGGCAAGGGAATGGACCTGCGATATCGGGAGCTCTATGCCGCTGATGTCGACGATCAAAATGTTGGGCGACCGCTCGGTGCCAAGGGTTTCCACGGCCTTAGCAATGCCGCCGCGGCTGATCGTCGGATTGGCGAAGGCCAGCTCTGTCAGGCATTCGCGCAGGACCCTCTCGGTCTCGGCATCGGCGACGAAGGCCTGCAGCGGGGCCCGACCCACCGGCAGCCGGTTGGTGGCCCGCTCGATCGGCCCGGGGACTTCGAGAATGCTCCTCACGACTTGTCCCGTCCTGCAATGACCTGTGCTCTCACTCTAGCATCCTTTGTCCTCATACCCGTGCGCGATCAACGGCTATCGGGTTAGGGAAATTCATTGCGTAGTGTAGGGCGAGCAGCAACCAAAGAGCGTCATAGCCTCGCTTGTTCTGGTCCCGACGGTTTCGGAGAGATTTCGGGTCATTTTTGTGATCCGCATCGCGCCGAGCCATTTACTCGGTCTTACGGGTTTCCACCCCCTTGCCGCGAATGATCTCGACCGGTGGCCGCTGGGCAGTGATAACCTTTTCCGGCGGCATCGCACCCCCCAACGCCGGCGAGACGTCACCCGCCCAGGTCGGCCTGACGCCGGTCGGCTTGCCCGGTCCGGCCGTCGAGGTCGCCAGGACGCCCTCGGCGTTAGTGACGCTGCGCAAGGTCAGCGACAATTTGCCGAGCTCGGTGGCGACGCTCACCTTCTCGGCCTGCTCGGGTGTGACTTCGAGCGTCACCGTGTGACCGAAGCTCCCGCCGGCGGTTTTCGCATCCGGCAGATTGATCGCCAACACGCGGAGGTTCTCGACCACCGTCTCGCTGACCGAGCGGCGGGTCAGGGGCGCGCCGGTGTCGCCAAATTTCTGGGTCAGCACGACGTCGACCCGATCCCCGGGATATAACAAACCCGTGCTCGCCCCGCCGGTAGTGACCGGGATCGCGATCGCCCGGGCGCCCGGCGACAGCACCATCTGCAGGAAATCGCGATCGCCCGGCCTGACGACACCGCCGCGGCGGATCGGCTCGCCGGCGGCGAGCGGACCGCGGCGGATCGGATCGCCGGGCACGACCGCACCGCGCAAAGCCGCGCCGTAGACCTCGGCGCGCGCCTCTTCGTCGAGCTCGGGTCTGACTGCGCGCGCCGCCGCGGACGGCCGCACGATCTCGCCCGGTTCCGACGCGCGGGCCACCGGCTGCCAGGTGACATCCTGGGCGCGCAGCAAGGTGCCGGCCGAGAGCTGCTCCGTGGCGACGAGGATCTCGACCTGCGGCAGCCGCTCGGCCGAAGCATCGCCCTTCTGCGGCAGAGCTTGCAGCACGACCCAGGTGGCGACGACCAGAGAGATCAAAAAGAGTGCCGTCAGGATCGTCTTGGCGCGCATCAGGGCTCACCCGGCGAAAGTGGATTGGACATAGAGGGTAAAGGTGGCGGCGAGCGCAATCGCGATACCGTAAGGCACGGTCAGCCGATCCGCCGGTTCCCGATGGTCTCGCTCTGAGGGCATCGTCCCCGGCCGCAAAATTGGCGGCAATCCGAGCCTGTCGCCGGCGAAGATCGCAACCGCCATCAGGGCACCGCATATGCTCATCACAAACAGAAACTCGAAGAGATCATGATAGCCGATCAAGAGCCCGGTCGCGCCAATCAGCTTGACGTCGCCGCCACCGAGCAGGCCGCGCCAGAACAGCAGAAAGGCGGCAACAAAGACGGCGGCACTCGCCAGGAGGGTGTAGAGGGCGGCGGTCGGGGTCCCGCTCAGCGCCATCCGCAAGGCCGCCAGCAACAGAATGGCGACGATGAACCCATTCGGGATGCGGCGCGTGCGAAAATCGCTGATTGCGACAAACGCGAAGATGCCTGCCCCAAGAAAAAAGATCACAGTCTGCAAGTCAATCTCCTGCGCCGCTCGAAGAAGACGGATGCCGATCGCGTGATGTCAGATGCTCGACAAACTGGCGGCATAGGCACTAAACGCGCTGCTGATCTCTTGCCCGAAAAGT
>DATNKF010000497.1:0-4732 GCA_035603555.1 Allostellaceae bacterium | reverse complement strand
CCCACCAGGAAGAAGCCGTCGGTGACCTTGACCGCGAGCCCCGCCAGCGGCGTGCCGCGCGCCTGCTCGTTGGATTTCATCAGAATGCCCGGCACGTTGCCGACGCCGCCGCCGGCGAAATCCGGCGGCAGGATGAAGGTCAGCTCCGCGGTGTGGCTGGCGGGCAGCGAGGTGTCGGTGTTGCGGCGGAACGACATCGTCATCTTGAACTTGCGGTCGGGTATTTCGATGTCGGCGCGCACGGCGATGTCGGCCTTCTGGCCGGCGGCGGCCTTGATCTGTTCGGTGCGCCAGATCACCGAGCCGACATATTGCTTGCCCTTGGGATCGGAGGGATCCTCGTCATACAGCACCACGCGCTGCGCCACCGGCGCGACCTGCTCCGTCGACGACGGCTGGCCGACGCGATCGGGAATCTTCGGCTTCGACAGCGGCGAAGCGTCCTTCGGCGCTTCCACCACCGTGGGCGAGGATTTGAACAGGCCGCTGACGGTCGTCACCGCCGACTTGCCCCAAAGGATCGCGGCACCGACCAGGATCAGCACGATGCCGACCGCGATCGCGCTCTTGAACGGAAACACGGTGCCCACACGGGCGCGCTTCTTCGGCTCGCGGTCCTGCGAAAGGCGCGGGCGCTGCGCCGGCTGTTGCGGCAGCGCGTAGCGCTCGGCCTCCTCGACCGACTCGTCATACGAATAGGGCGCGTCGGGATCGGCGCCGCGGTTCTCCATGCTCGGCTCGAGCCGGTCGAACTCCGGCGACGGCGACGGCACGTTGGCATAGGTCTTTCGCGCGGAACGGCTGGCCTGCGCCGCGGCGCGGCCGAGATCGTCGGCGTCGGCGGCGATGTCGCGGAAGCCGCGCACGCCCGGCGCCTGCGGAGCGCTGTTGTCGGGGCCGCGGCGCGGCGCGCCCGATCGTTCGCGGGTCGGCGGCAGCTGCGGGTCCTGCATCGGGACTTGCGGCTGGGACGGCGGCCGCGGCGCGTCGGCGCGGAGGTTGCGCTGCGGGCGGTCTTCCTGTCCGAGCGGCGGACGCTCGTTGCGCTGTTGCGGCGGGGACGGCGGGCGGGGACGCAGAGGCTGCTGCGGTGTCGAGGGCTGTGACGTCGAAGGCGGCGGCACCGGTTCGCCGGGCTTCGCATTGGGGCGGGTGGTGGCGCGGAACGCGTCACCGGCGCGGACGCGATCGCCGCCGGCGCGCGAGGCGTCGCGGGCGCGCTGGGCGGCTTCGGATTCGACCTTGCGGACGGCCTCCTCCAGCGACAGCCGCTCGCGGGTGATCTCGGATTCGCTCAAAGGTGGCTGCACGCTGCGCAGCTGCGCGATCAGCGCGGCGCGCGCCCGCTCGTAAAGCGCGCGGCGGCTCTCGCCGGGGGCACTGGGGTCCAGTCCGGCAATGGCGCGGGCAATCAGCGGGTAGTAATCAGCCATTTCTACTCAACAATGCGGGCTTTCCGGTAACATCTCGTTAAGCCTCGAACGGGTTCTGAACCAGAATAGTATCCTCGCGTTCCGGGCTGGTGGAAAGCAAGGCGATTGGGCAGCCCACCAGTTCCTCGACCCGGCGGACATATTTGATGGCCTGCGCCGGCAGATCCGCCCAGGAGCGGGCATTGGCGGTCGGCTCCTTCCAGCCCTCGATGGTCTCGTACACCGGCACCACCCGGGCCTGGGCGCCCTCGCCGGCCGGCAGATGGTCGATTTCCTTGCCATCCAGCATATACCCGACACAGACCTCGATGGTGTCGAAACCGTCGAGAATATCGAGCTTTGTCAGCGCCAGGCCGTTGATGCCGCAGGTCCGCACGGTCTGGCGCACCAGCATGGCGTCGAACCAGCCGCAGCGGCGCGGGCGGCCGGTATTGGTGCCGAACTCGCGGCCGCGCTCGCCGATCTTGCGGCCGATCTCGTTGTCCTGCTCGGTCGGAAACGGCCCCTGCCCGACCCGGGTCGTATAGGCCTTGCAGATGCCGAGGACGTAGCCGACCGCGCTTGGTCCCATGCCGGTGCCGGTCGCCGCCTGCGCCGCTACGGTGTTGGACGAGGTGACGTAGGGATAGGTGCCGTGGTCGACGTCGAGCAGCGCGCCCTGCGCGCCCTCGAACAGGATGCGCTTGCCCTCGCGGCGCTTTTGGTCGAGCAGCCGCCACACCGTCTCGGCGTAAGGCAACAGCTGCGGCGCAAGCCGGGTCAGCTCCTGCAAGATTCCCGCGCCGTCGATCTCTTCCAGATTGAGCCCCCGGCGCAGCGCGTTGTGATGCGCCAAAAGGCGGTCGATCTTGTGCGGCAGCGTATCGAGATCGGCGAGGTCCATCAGCCGGATCGCGCGGCGGCCGACCTTGTCCTCATAGGCGGGCCCGATGCCGCGCCGCGTGGTGCCGATCGCGGTGATGGCGTTGCCGGATTCGCGGATCGCATCGAGATCGCGATGCAAGGGCAGGATCAAGGTGACATTCTCGGCGACGCGCAGATTTTCCGGGCTGACGGCGACGCCCTGGCCCTTCAGTTTTGCCACCTCATCGAGGAACGCCTGCGGATCGAACACCACGCCGTTGCCGATCACCGCGAGCTTGGAGGGCCGCAGCACGCCGGAGGGCAATAGCGCCAGCTTGTAGGTTTCGCCGTTGATGACCAGCGTATGGCCGGCATTGTGGCCGCCCTGGAAGCGCACGACGATGTCGGCCTGCTCCGACAACCAGTCGACGATCTTGCCCTTCCCTTCGTCGCCCCACTGGGCGCCGACGACGACAACATTGGCCATTTCGTAAGTTTTCCCTCTGCAACTCTATTTGTTCGCGCATGATCTTTTCGGAAAACCGGTGCCCACGGTTCCGGATCATGCCTGGCGCGCCCAGCCTAAATCACGGCCGGGGCCGCTCGCATGCGAGGCACCCAATCGGATAAAGGAAGCGGGCTATCGACGCAAGCAAGAAGGGACGCAAAGCGGGGGTTGGAAAGCCTCCAACCCTTTGATATCCCCTTAAAATCTGCGCCGGCGCGGCGGCGGCGCGGGCTTGGCCAGATCTTGGCGTCAGCGATGGCGCAAAATCGAAAGCCGGCTCGGCCTAGCCCAACCGGCTTCCTTTCCGAATATCCATGCTTCCGGAGCGTGTCGTGGCGGGTCGCTGGAAGGTTTATTGAGAAAGGCAGCGGCGTCATGTCCAGAACCACCCGCGCGACGCTGGCGCTCGCCAGACTGGGCGTCAAATTCACGCTCCACACTTACGACTACGATCCCGACGCCGACCGCATCGGCCTTCAGGCCGCCGAGGCGCTCGGCATCGAGCCGCGGCGCATGCTGAAGACATTGATGGCGGAGGTCGACGGCAAGGCGGTCTGCGTGGTGGTGCCGTCGGATCGCGAGGTCAGCATGAAGAAGCTCGCCACGGCGTTTGGCGGCAAGGCCGCGAACATGATGCGCCCGGCCGACGCCGAACGGCTGACGGGATATCATGTCGGCGGCATCAGCCCGTTCGGGCAGAAGAAACGGGTGCCCACCGCGATCGAGCAGAGCGCACTTGCCGAGCGCAGCGTCTTCATCAACGGCGGACAGCGCGGGTTGCAGATCGAACTCGATCCCAACGATGCCGTCAGGGCACTCGATGCGACCGTGCAGGCGTTGACCGCTGAGTAGCAAGCGAGTGCAGCCCCGGAGGTCACACTGCCCCGAGGCAGCACCGCCTTATTACATGGCTCGCAACCGATCACGCCGCGAGCGGTGTCCGCGCGGTAGACTTTAGCCGAGCCGGCTTGCCGCCGGGTGGATTCCTCGGCGAATGATCCAGGCTGGATAGCGCCTCGAGGATCTCGTCGATGGAAACCGCCCGCCTTGCTCCGGGTACTCCGCGCAAGGATGGGCACGACGTCACCGCCGCCGCATCGGACGCCCAGGATGCCAGAATCGCTTTTTTTCTGCCCGCGACAACGCGGTGTCGGCCAGCACATCCCGGGGATGATCGAATACCGAACCGGGATGCAAAATGGCGTTCAAATCGTACACATTTTCATCAAAGCTGCGGTCTAGATTCGTCATGTCGTCCTCCTCGACTCCTTTCGTTTGGGACGGAAAACGACTTAGAAAAACGGAAGCCGGTTTCAAGACCGCGTGGAAAAAAATTTGAACACCTGGCTTGAGGACTTGTCCGCTCCGAGATGCCGCGGAGGTTCCCTGCGTCTCAATCCGGCGTGACCGCAAGGTCGATTGACCCGGCGCATGGTCGCGATGCATCTGGTGCCATTGATGCGCGGTGAAAATCCGTGTCTGTGAGCAGGCCGGGCCAGACTTCCGGCCCGGTGCGTCACACCGGGCGGGCCGCGGCGTCATTGAACCCGGGCCAAGAACGTCTGCCTTATGTCTGCTTCCGATCAAACCTCCGGCGCCGCCTCCCCCGGCAGCTGGCTCGCCAACCAGCCCTATCTGCTGCTCTCTATCACCGCGCTGTGCTGGGCCGGCAACGCCATCGTCGGCCGCCTGGCCGCGGGGCATATTCCGCCGGTGACGCTGTCGTTCCTGCGCTGGACGTTCGCGTTTCTCATCATTCTTCCCTTCGCCTGGAAACATCTCAAGCGCGACTGGGGCGCGATCCGCCGCCACCTCGGCACCATGATCGTGCTTTCCGTCACCGGCATCGGCGCCTTCAATACCCTGCAATACTGGGCACTCGAACATACCCAGGCCCTGAACACGCTGCTGTTGCAGTCGGCGGGCCCCCTGTTTGTCGCGATATGGT
>DATNKF010000496.1:0-2164 GCA_035603555.1 Allostellaceae bacterium | reverse complement strand
GCGGACCCGGGCGTTGCCTGCTTTGGCGAGCCCTTGTTCCCGCCGCTTCGCGCCGCTCTCGTCCGGCGAGCCTGTCAGGCCGGCGTAGCGCGCCACCGCTTTGCGGTCACGCATTGGCCGCGAGAGCACCTCATTGACCAGGATATCAGCCGTTTCGACGCCAAGGCCGACGACCCGAGCCAGGTGCCGTACCATGGCGTGTGGCTCGGTCTCGGGCTCTTGCTCCAATCGTTTCTGACGAGCCGCCTCGATCTCTTTGATCTGGCTGACGACGAAGCCCAGGCGCGCCATATTGCGCTGCAACTCGGCCGAGACATTCGGCGGCAGCGCCGAGCCCTCCGGCGTGTGCAGTGTTGTAACACGCTCCGCGGCCTTGCGCAGGGTTGGTTTGAAATTGCGAATGCCCAGCCGGGCGAGGGTCCCCTTCATTCGGTTGACGATGCGCGTGCGTTCCCTGACCAGGCACTCGCGCTCGCGATTGGGCCGCTTGGCGTCCTCTTCGGCAATTGTCGGGATGCGCGCCATGGTGCAGTGGCCCCGTTCCCCACGCAGCCACCCCAAGAACCCCCGCTTCAGTAACTCGGTGTCGAGCCGGTCGGTCTTCGCCCGGCGATGTTCGCGCGATACGGCGACACTCGAGGGATGGATCACATGCGCCTCCACCCCATGCGCACGAAGCCAGCGCGCCAACCAGAAGCCGTCTCGACCAGCTTCGAAGGCCAGTGCAATCCGCGTGATCTTGCGGCCGGCCTTGACCGCCTCGTCGCGCCAGCGATGCAGCAGGCCAAGCAGCCTTTCTGCACTCGGCTCCAGCTTCTTGCGCGGTTGGCGCTCAATGCCGGGAAGCATACCGGCAACCAGCCAACTCGACTGGCTCATCTCGACGACGGCAATGATTGTGCTATCTTGGTCCAGGGCGACGAGGGACCTGCTCAAGTCGTTCGGCTGGGGCATCGGGGCACTCCATCGGTTAGCCACAGCGACGATGGTGCCATCTCCTCGCCGCCTGCCCCATAGCATCTCTCGGTCCCGCCGCGATGGCGAACTCAGTTGGCACGACGTTTCACTCGATACCGGCGGGGTATGACCACCGTTGACACGAGCGCTGCCGATCCCGAAATCCGATGGCATGGACCATTCGGGCGGGTGTCACTGCGGTAATATTCATGTGCGTCTTCGGCTTTCAAAGCGGCCGGAAGACAACCCGCTGCGGGCGTGCACGTGCTCGTTCTGCCGCAGTCATAGTCCGCGCATGGTTGCGGACCCCGACGGACTATTCGAAGCTTGGGCCGATGACTGGTCGCTGGTGGAGAATTACCGCTTCGGAACCGGCACCTGCGATTTTCTGATCTGTCGCCGTTGCGGCGTCTTCATCGCGGCAGTCTCGGAAACGGCGGCCGACGCACGAGCGGTGGTCAATGTGAACTGCTTGAGCGACCGCGAGCGCTTCACGTCGGTTCCCGCGGTTCATGACTTTGAGGGCGAGACGATCGAGACCAGATCATCGCGCCGCGCAGCAAACTGGATGCCGGCGATCATCCGCCGGTGAGTGTGTGAGCGCGGATATCGCTCTCGCAGCTGATCAACGGAATGGAAAGGTTTTAATCGTCGCAGAAATGGCGCCGCCGATGATATTTAACGCCGCAGTATGAAGGAGCTCGGCGACCCCGGTCCCGTCGAAGGCGCTCGACCGGCGTTGAGGAAGACAAAAATGCCGCTCCTCACGGCGATAGCGCTGTTCTCAACTTTGGTCCATGCACTGATGCGTCATCCTGCTCCTACTATCCCGGGTCGCGTGGGCGCGCCATCGTGACCCTCGAGGCCGAGGCGTCGGGCGCGGCGTCTTCTTCCCGGTCGGCCGTGCGATGTAGTTAGACGGGCGAGCATGAAATTGGACGTCTTCACCGCTCCACCAGAATCGGGCGGAACGGGCTTCGACCAATAGGGCTGCCCGCGCCGTCGAACTCGATGAGCCGGTCGGAGTTTCTAGTCATCAACGTGGGACTGAGAGTTCGAATCCGTCTTCCTCCAGCGGTGAGTCCTGTGGGAACCACGGGCTCCGGGGCAACGTTCGCCATGGGGCGTGTAGCGCGGCGCGAGATGATCCTCAGGTCGGGCTCGTCCCCGGGACCGTTTCGTCGTGAGGGCCGAAACGAAGACAGTT
>DATNKF010000495.1:0-3210 GCA_035603555.1 Allostellaceae bacterium | reverse complement strand
CGCCCCTTGCGGTTGGCGACGACGGTGCCGCCCGCAAGATGCTGCAGATAGTTCGGGATCAGCCCGACGCCGTGGCTGTCGTGGCCTCGCAGATTAGCCTCGACCAGGTAGTCGGCGATGGTACGGGCCTCGTCGGGCGCGCTGCCCGCCGCGGTGAAGACCCGCTCGGCAATGTCGTGCAGTGCCGTGTGATCGATCACGATCATTTCGGTTGTCCCCTCTTTCAGGTTCCGCCGTTCGCCGAGGCGGCGATGCGCGCCGGGTGGGCGGGATAGACGCCGAGGATCTTGACCTCGCGCGAGAAGAAGGCGAGCTCCTCGAGCGCCAACGCCAGCGAGCGGTCCTCGGGATGAGCCTCGACATCGGCGTAGAATTGCGTCGCCGCGAAAGCGCCGCCGACCATGTAGCTCTCGAGCTTGGTCATGTTGATGCCATTGGTGGCAAACCCGCCCAATGCCTTGTAGAGCGCTGCCGGCACGTTGCGCACGTTGAACAGGAATGTCGTCACCGTCGGGGTGCCGCGCGCCGGCCGCTCGGGCTCGCGCGACATGATCAGAAAGCGCGTCGTGTTGTGCTCGGCATCCTCGATGTTCTCTTTCAGCGAGACGAGGCCGTAGATCTGCCCGGCGAGCTCGGAGGCGATCGCTGCGACGTTCGGATCGCCGCGGGCAGCGATTTCGGCGGCGGCCCCGGCGGTGTCGGCGGCCACCTGCGGAACCAGTCCAAGCGAGCGGATCAGCAAACGGCATTGCGAGAGCGCATGGACGTGGCTTCTGACCGTGTGGAGTGTGTCGATCGTGGCCCCGGGAACGGCCAACAGGTGATGGTTCACCCGCTCGAAATGCTCCCCGATGATATGGAGCTCCGAATCGGGCATCAGATGGTGAATGTCGGCGACGCGGCCGGCGACCGAATTCTCGATCGGGATCATCGCGAGGCGAGTGCGGCATTCGCGCACCGCGGCAAACGCATCCTCGAATTGGGCGCAGGGGAGGGTGACCATCTCGGGGAAGACGCGGCGGCAGGCGAGATCGGAATAGGCCCCGGGGGCACCCTGAAACGCGATCGTTTGCTCGGGCATGGTCCTAACGTGCTGAGTGGAAAAGTTGGCGCGCGCGTTCGAGATCAGCCGGGGTGTCGACCTGTACCCCGAGCCGGGTGGCCTCGATCAAGCTGACCGAGATGCGCATGCCGGCCTCGAGGGCGCGCAATTGCTCGAGGCGCTCGCGCTGTTCGAGCACGCCGCGGGGCAGCCCGACGAACCGCTCGAGTGCCTCGCGTCGATAGGCGTAGAGCCCGACATGCTCGTAATGCGGACCCTCGCCCCACGGCACGATCGCCTTGCTGAAATAGAGCGCGCGGGCCGGCCGGGTCGGGTCGACAAAGCCGGCGACGACCTTGTTGACGCTGGTATCTGCGAGCGCTGTCTCGTCCGTGATGACCGCGGCGAGTGTCGCGATGTCGATGTCCGGGTCGCCGAGGCCGTCGAACGCGAGATGCACTGCCACGGGATCCAACAGCGGAAGATCGCCCTGGACATTGATCACGGCGTCGTAGGTGCCGTCGGGGTCGAGATCCGCGATGGCCGCATGTATCCGGTCGGACCCGGTCGGATGTTGCCGATCGGTCATGACAGCCCGACCCCCCGCCGCTTCGACCGCGTCGGCGATCTCTCTGTCACCGCAGGCGACGACGACCGGCCCGATTTCGGCGGCGACCGCCCGGCGCCAGACATGCACGATCATCGGCGTTCCGGCGATATCGGCCAGCGGTTTGCCTGGCAGCCGCGTCGCCGCGAGCCGTGAGGGGATCAGGATGATCGGGTTTTCGGGTACGGCTCTGGTCACGGGTCTTCTGTGCTGCCGATCACGCAGCGACAACATGCCCGGTTCGTTCGCTCACCGGAAGCGTGATAATTTATGCGCCCTGAGGGGAAAGCTCGCCGATGTCGTCGTTCGAATGGAACAAGATAATCGCCTCGATCCTGACGGCGATGATCATCGCGATGGCGTCCGGGATTTTGGCCGGCCAGTTGGTCCGCCCGAAGCCGCTCGAAAAGGCGATCTATCTCCCGGCCGGCACCGAACAGGCCGCGACCACAGCCGCTCAACAGGGTGCTGCGGCCGGCCCAGAGCCGATCGGTCCGCTGCTTGCCAAGGCCGACCCGAAAAAAGGAGAGCAACTCGTCAAGGTTTGCGTCCAGTGCCACACCTTCAACAAGGGCGGCGCCAACAAAATCGGCCCTAACCTCTGGGGCTTCACCGAGGAAAACATGGCAGCGGTACCGAACTACCAGTTTTCCGCCGCCATGGAAGCGCACAAGAACGAAAAATGGGACCCTGAAAAGCTGAACCAGTGGCTGTGGCGGCCGCAATCCCTGATCAAGGGCACCAAGATGACCTTCGCCGGCATGCCCAAGGCGGAGGATCGCGCCGATGTCATCGCTTATCTCGAAACGCTAAAATAAGCCTGTGCGCGAAATCAAACTCGACGCCTTCCTCACCCTCGCGTTGCGCTTGGCTGATGCCGCCGGGGCAGAAATTCGCCCGTATTTCCGCCGCCCGCTCGTCGTCGATGACAAGCCCGATCTGACCCCGGTGACCGCTGCCGACCGCGCGGCCGAGGCGGCCATGCGAGAACTGATCGAGGTGCATTTTCCTGATCACGGCATCATCGGCGAAGAGTTCGGCCGGGTGCGGGAGGAGGCCGAGTTCGTCTGGGTCCTGGACCCGATCGACGGCACCAAATCGTTTATCAGCGGCGTTCCGCTATTCGGCACGTTGATCGCCCTGACCCATCGCCAGCGTCCGATCCTCGGCATCATCGACCAGCCGATCTCGCGTGAACGCTGGGTCGGCGCAACGGGGCGCCTGACGACGCTCAACGGCACACCGATCGGTTGTCGGCCCTGCTCGGCGCTCGCGGCCGCAACCCTATTTGCGACGACCCCCGACATGTTCAAGGGCGATGACGCGGCTGCCTTCGCGCAAGTCTCGGCGGCCGTCAAGCTCACGCGCTTTGGCGCTGATTGCTATGCCTACGGTCTGCTCGCCGCCGGCTTCGTCGACCTCGTCCTTGAAGCCAGCCTAAAGCCGTACGATTTCTGCGCGATGGTTCCGATCGTCGAAGGGGCAGGGGGCGTGGCCAGCGATTGGCGGGGGAGGGGTCTCGATCTTGCCTCCGACGGCCGCATCCTCATCGCCGGCGACC
>DATNKF010000494.1:0-4422 GCA_035603555.1 Allostellaceae bacterium | reverse complement strand
GGCTCGAACCTAGCCGCCGGCCGACGGTGAGTAAACCGGACGACGCTATCTCGGAAGCCTCGCGGCCGGCGGCGGATGCCGTAGTCGAGCCGGAGCTCGCCCCAGGTCTTTATCTGGTGGCCACGCCGATCGGCAATCTCGGCGATGTAACCCTGCGTGCGCTCGCCGTGCTGCGCGGTGTCGACCGGATCTTCTGTGAGGATACGAGGATCACGGCGCGGCTCTTGGCCCGCTTTGGCATTGGCACGCCGCTCGGCCTCTATCACGACCACAACGCCGAGCAAGTGCGCCCCTCGGTCCTGGCAGCGCTGCGCCGTGGGGCGCGGATTGCGCTAGTATCGGATGCCGGAACGCCGCTCGTATCCGATCCCGGCTACAAGCTCGTCCGGGCGGCGATTGCCGAAAACCTGCCGGTCACGGTCACCCCTGGCGCGTCCGCGCTGCTGGCGGCCCTGATCCTCTCCGGCCTACCTCCCGACGTCTTCCTCTTTGGCGGCTTTTTGCCGCCGCGTGAGGCGGCGCGGCGCCGGGTGCTCGATAGCTGGTCCCGCCTCGCAGCGACCCTGGTGTTCTTCGAAAGCGCCGCGCGGCTCGCGGACTGCCTTGCCGACATGGCCGATGTTCTCGGCAACCGGCCCGCCGCCATCGCCCGCGAGCTGACCAAGCTGCACGAAGAGATGCGGCGCGGGCGGCTCGTCGATCTTGCCGCCCACTACCGCGACGCGGGCCCGCCGCGCGGCGAGGTGGTGATCGTGGTCGGCGCTTTGGAGCCGAGCACGCCCGACGATGCGGAGGTCGGCGAGCGGCTGCGGGCAGCACTCGCCGAGCTGGGCGTCAGCGCCGCCGCAGCACTGGTCGCCGCCGAGACCGGGCTGCCGCGCAGTGAGCTTTATCGGCGGGCGCTTGCCTTGCGGGGCGAGAAGCGGTGAAGCGGGTCGGCGGGAGCCGCGTGCTCGCGCGCCAGCGCGCGCAACGCCGCGGGCGGCTGGCGGAGTGGATGTGCTTGTGGCACCTTCGGCTGCACGGCTGGCATATCGTGGCACGGGGCTGGCGCTGCCCGAGCGGCGAGATCGACATTATGGCGCGCCGCGGCAAGGTGCTCGCGGTTATCGAGGTCAAGTCGCGGGGTGAGCTCGCCACCGCGGCATCGGCGCTGGCGCCGCGCCAGCGCCGGCGCATCGTCCGCGCCGCCGAAGCTTTCCTGACCCAGCGCTCGGACCTCGCCGGGCTCGACCTGCGATTCGATGTGATGCTGGTGGCACCGCTGCATTTGCCGCGCCATTGGCGCGGCGCCTGGCGCGCCGACGACTAGCAAATCCACCGGTCCCGGCGGGGGGAGGTGCCTCGCCCTCGCTGGGCGTTGGAGGCCCGCCGCTTTTACCGCACAATGGCGCGGGGTTTTTCTCTTGGCTGGGGGGCCGAGCGATGTCGCGCGATCGTCTTTTCTTCGGTATTGTCGTAATTCTTACATTGCCGTTGGCGCTCGGCGGATGTCCGGCGGCGATCGTCGGCGGGCTGGCCGCGGCCGGAGGTGCGGGCTACGCCGCCAACCAAGAACGCGGGGTCGGCGGCAGTGTTGACGATTTCTCGATCAAGACGAATATTCAGAACGCCTGGATGCAGGCGAACCCGTTGATGCAAACCAATCTCAACATCACGGTCTATGAGGGGCGCACATTGTTGACCGGCACGGCGCCGAACCCGGAGTTCAAAGCACAAGCGAAGGAGATCGCGAGCCGGGTCCCGGGCGTGCGCGCGCTCTATGACGAGATCGAGGTCGGGCCGCCGGAGGGCGCGTGGCAGGGTGCGAAGGACGCCTGGATTACCTCTCGGCTGCGTACCGAGCTGGTGTTCAACGCCAACATCCGCTCGGTCAACTACACGATCGAGACCGTCAACAAATCAGTCTATCTGATCGGCTCGGCGCGTTCCCAGGCGGAGCTCGACGGCGCCACGACCGTGGCACGCAGTACTCCTGAGGTGAAGCGGGTCGTCTCCTACGTCGAGATCAGGCCCGGCGTGCCGGTTGCCGCCCAGGCGGCCTCGCCTCCGCCACCCCCGAGGGCACAGGGCGCTCCGGCTGCTGCACCGGCGACTGCGGTCGAGGTCGAGAAGCTCTGATCGGGAATGAACGAACCGCCCGCCAACTCTGATCCCGAGACATGCACGCGTTTTCTGCGCGAGCTCGGCGCTTCAGGCGCGCGGGTCTTGCCAATCGCCGAGGCGGCGCTGGCGCTCGCCTCGTTCGAGCGCCCGCATGTCGATTTCGGGCATTATCGCGACCACCTGCGGCTGGTCGCCCGCGATGTCGGCAAACATCCCGACGCCGCCGGCGATCTCGCCGCGCGCGCCCGCGCGCTCAACGAGATCATCCTGTTGAAGTATGCCTATTCCGGCGACGCGTTGACCTATGACGACCTGCAGAACGCCAATCTGATCAGGGTGATCGACCGCCGCAAAGGTCTGCCGGTGGCGCTGGGGATCCTCTACATTCATGCCGCCCGGGCGCAAGGCTGGGACATGGCCGGGCTCGCCTTCCCCGGCCATTTTCTCGTGCGACTATCCGACGACCCGGGCCGTGTCATCATCGACCCGTTTCATGACGGCCAAATCTGCGGCGCCGCCGAACTGCGCGAGCTGCTCAAGGCCGCAACCGGCAGCGACAGCGAGCTGTTGCCAGAGCATTACGCGACGGTTTCCGACCGCGACGTGCTGCTCCGTCTGCAGAACAATCTCAAGGCTCGCCTGCTGCAGACGCAAAACCCGGAACGGGCAGTGACCGTAGTCGAGACGATGCTGATGCTGGCGCCCGACCTTGCCGAGCTGTGGCATGAAGCCGGCATGCTCCATCGTCACCTGGGCAATATGCGCGCCGCCGCCGCGGCACTCGAACAGTATGTCGTGCGTGCCCCGGACGGCATGTCGCGGCACCAGGCGGCCGCAATCCTGCAGCAGCTGCGCACCCAATTGAATTGATCACGGCGATAGGTCGAGCGCGCCCATCAGGTCGCCGAGCGGCGGGCTGCCGTGAGCGGTAAATGCCGCGTCGCGAGCCCGCAGGCCGGCCAGTGGCGGCAGTGCAAAGCGTCTGGTGATAAAGCGCAGGATCGAGGTCGTGTCGTAGAGGGTGTGGTCGACAAACCCCCGTTTTGCGTAGGGTGAGACGATCAGCGCCGGGATCCGCGAACCCGGGCCCCAGCGGTCGCCCTTCGGTGGTGCCACATGGTCCCAGAACCCGCCATTCTCGTCATAGGTGACGATCACCACCATGTGTTCCCATTGCGCGCTCTTCTGCAGGTGGGAAACGATTTCGGCAAGGTGGCGGTCGCCGTCCAGCACATCGGCATAACCGGCGTGCTCGTTGAGATTGCCCTGCGGCTTATAGAAGGCGACTTGCGGGAGATCCCCGTTGTCGATCGCCTTGATGAACTCGCTGCCGCCGAGCCCTCCATCCCTCAGGTGCTCGGCCCGTGCGGCCGTGCCCGGGGCCATGCTTGCGTAATAATTGAAGGGTTGATGATGGTATTGGAAATTGGGAACCGGGGACGCATTCCCGCCGGCGAGTGCCGTCTGCCAGGCGCCGGCGTACCACGCCCAGCTGACGCCCTTGGCCGATAACAGATCACCGATTGTCGGCTCGGTTTGCGGCGGCAGCGTCGTCGGGTTCGCCGGGTCCGCATAGGCAGGGTCGCCTCCCGGCGCCGGCTTGTTGCCGCTCGGCTGGTAGGGCGGCTGCATCGTGTTGACCGCATGGAAATCCGGGGTCAGTTTGCCGTCGTGGACAAATTTGGGCGGGCCCTGGAGCGCCGATTTCGGCGAATCGGCGGCAATCCTCAAGCTCACGACACCGGCGTTGACCGCCGCGATCAGCTTCTTGGCCGGGCTATTGTCGGCGTTGGGATAGACCGGCGCGCACGCGCAAGCCACCCAGAAATGGTTGAAGAACGATCCCCCGAACCCGCCCATGAAGAAATTGTCGGCGAGCGTGTACTGCTTTGCGATCTCCCACAGCGGCAATGCGGCATGATCGTAGTAGCCCATGACCAGCGCGCCGACGTCCGTATAGGCGACAAACCGGTCGTTCTTGCCGCCGTTGATCTGCATTTGATTTTGGTAAAAGAGGTGCACGGGGCTGCGCGTCACGACCGTTGCCGGCGCGTTCCAGCCCTTCGGATCATCAATCGCGAAGAGCGCGTTCGGAAGGCCTCGCGTCTGCGCCTCGGTCACCGCCGGTACCACCCCCTTCTCCGTCAATCCGCCCCACACAGGCGGCAATTCCTTGAGCACGGAACCATCGCGATCCCGTTGCAGATAGTCGGCCGGCCCAAGCTGGGAGAGGCCGTTGGCACCGGGAAAACGGCCGTAAAGGTTGTCGAAGCTGCGGTTTTCGGCATAGAGCACAACGACAGTCTCGATGCTGTC
>DATNKF010000493.1:0-7713 GCA_035603555.1 Allostellaceae bacterium | reverse complement strand
CGCGAGCACGTGCAGCTCCTGACCGGTGTCATCCTGTCACCGGTGGCCGCTGCGATCGCGCCGCTGACCGCCGAGGCGAAGGTGCCGCTCCTGATCAGCATCGCCGCCGGCGGCTCTGCAATTCCCCGCATCTCTCCCTATGTCGCGCGAGTGTCGTTCACTCTCTGGCAGCAAGGCTATCCGATCGGGAAATGGGCCGCGGAGCAGGGTTGGAAGAAGGGCTACACCGCGGTTAGCGACTTCATCCCCGGGCACGATTCGGAGGCTTCCTTCACCAAGGGCTTTACCGATGGCGGCGGCCAAATCGTCGGTGCGGTGCGCGTTCCCCCGAATAACCCCGATTTCGCGCCGTTCGTGCAGCGCATCAAGGACGCCAAGCCCGACGTGGTGTTCTTCTGGATACCGAGCACCCAGGCGACGGCGCTGGTAAATGCGGTTAGGGATGTCGGGCTGCGCGAAGCCGGCATTCAAATCACTTCGACACAAGACCTGCTGCCCGACGAGCAATTGCCGGCGATGGGCGATACGCCATTGGGTCTGATCACTTCCGGAAATTATTCGACCGCCGGAGCGCGGCCGGCGAACGCAGCCTTTCTAGCGGCTTGGAGGCGTGAATATGCCGACACGGCCGTCCCCAACTTCCTGTCGGTCAATGCCTGGGACGGAATGGTCGCGATTTTCGACCTGCTCAAGGCGACGCAGGGAAAGCTCACCGCCGATGAGACGATGGGCTTCTTCAAGGGTTGGAAGAACCCGGACAGCCCGCGCGGCCCGGTCATGATCGACCCCGAGACCCGGGACATCGTTCAGAACGTATATATCCGCCGCCTTGAAAAGCCGGATGGCAAGCTTGCCAATGTCGAAATCGCGACGATCCCGATGGTCAAAGATCCGTGGAAACAACTGAATCCACCGAAATGACCGCGGACAAGATGCCAGCAGATCGTGAAAATCTTGTGGCGAGGAGGGGAGGAAATCGCGTCCCCAATTTCGTCTTGGCCGGGTTTGTCCCACGGCTGTCCAGTTGAGGGAAATCGGTTGTTTGCAGCGACCCGAGAACAACTCCCGGTCCCCTTGACCGGGCTTGTCCCGGTCATCCACGGCTTCCCGGCGGTCCACACAGCCTCCTTCGAAGACGTGGGTGGCCGGAACAAGTCCGGCCACGGGGAACTCTGATTATGTCGGTCATTTCCGTCACCTGCTCTCGGTTGCAGTGAAATGCTGAACCGGACAGCCGTGGGTTTGCCCCGGCCATCCACGCCTTGGGACGGTCGAAACAAAGACGTGGATGCGTGGATCAAGTCCGCGCAAGACGACTTATATTCGTTTCATCAGAGTCCGACCCAAATTCTTCTTGCAGGAAAATTTTTCCCGGACCGGTCTGTGCGAAAGCGCAGCCAACGGGTAACGCTTTGCTGACACGCGTGGCCCTTGAACATTAGCGACGTGATTTCGGCCGCTGTAAGCATCGGGTTTCATGGCCTCGCTTTCGCGATGGTGCTTTACCTGATCTCGGTCGGCCTCTCGGTGACGATGGGGCTGATGGGTTTTGTGAACCTGGCCCACGGTGTTTTCGCCATGGTCGGGGGGTATGTGGTGACGAGTCTGATGAGCCGTTTCGGTATTCCGTTTCTGCCGGCTCTGCTCGCCGCAGCGGTGGCCGTAGCGGCGGCCAGCCTGCCGATCGAGCGCCTGCTCTACCGCCGGCTCTATGGTGGCGACGAACTCGACCAGGTGCTGTTGACAATGGGGCTGGTTTTCATGTCCGTGGCGGGCGCCACCTATGTCTGGGGCCCGCTGCAACAGCCGTTGCAGCCGCCGACATGGCTGAGCGGTGCGGTCGATCTCGGCTTTCGCAGCTTCCCCGCTTACCGGAGCTTTCTGATCCTGTGCGGTGCCACCCTGGTGACGGCACTGTGGCTGGGTGTCGAACGCACCCGGTTTGGCGCTCGGGTGCGCGCCTCGGTCGATAACCTGCGGATGGCGCAGTCGGTCGGGATCGACACTTCACGCCTGTTCATGACGACCTTTGCGTTGGGCAGCGGGCTCGCCGGTCTGGGCGGCGGGCTCGGCGCCGACCTGCTGGCGATCAATCCGAGCTATGCATTGCAGAACCTCGCCTATTTTCTGATTGTCGTGGCGGTGGGCGGGCTCGGCAGTATTCGCGGGCCGTTTGTCGCGGCGCTTCTGCTCGGCGTCGCCGACAGCGGTTTCAAATATCTGCTGCCCGAATTCGGCGCATTCTTTATTTACACGCTGACGATGGCGGTTCTGCTGTGGCGGCCGCGCGGCCTCTTCGGTCGTCCATGACGCCAATCGGCGCGGTCGACGCGTTTGCCCGCCGCCATCGCTATAGCCCGTTGGAAACCTTGCCGTGGCTAGCGGCGGTCGCCTCATACTTCGTCTTTCCCGATTATCTGGCATTGGGTGCGCAGATCCTGGCGACGATTCTCTTCGCACTGTCGGCCGATCTGGTATTGGGTTACGCCGGGATCGTGACCCTAGGGCATGCGGCGTTTTTCGGCACCGGTGCCTATGCTGCCGGAATTCTCGCTGCGCATGGCTGGGGAGAGCCGATCACCGGCCTTCTTGCCGGCGCGGCGGCAGCAGCTCTGGTGGGTTTCCTCTCTGGCCTCGTCGTATTGCGCACGACGGGTCTCGCCTTGCTGATGCAGACCTTGGTCGTGGCGACGATGGTGGCCGAAGCGGCGAACAAGGCCTCCTTCATTACCGGCGGGGATGACGGGCTGCAGGGGATGGAGGTCTGGCCGATTTTCGGAAGGTTTCGCTTCGACCTGTTCGGTCATACAGCCTATTTTTACTGCCTGATCGTGCTTTTCCTGTGCTGGCTGGCCGCGCGGCATATCGTTCATTCGCCGTTCGGGCGATCGCTGACGGGCATCCGCGAGAATGTCCGGCGTATGCACGCGATCGGGGCCCCGGTCACCCGCCGGCGGCTTATCATCTACACGATCTCGGCAACGCTCGCCGGCATCTCTGGCGCATTGATCGCGCAGACGACGCAATTCGTCAGTCTCAGCTTTCTTTCTCTCGAACGCTCGGGCACCGTTCTGATCATGCTGATCATCGGCGGGGTCGGACAGCTTTACGGCTCGTTCATTGGTGTGCCGCTCTACATGGTCGCGCAGAACCGCTTCTCCGAAATCGACCCGGTCTACTGGTATTTCTGGATCGGATTGCTGATGGTCGTGGTCGTGGTCTTTGCTCGCGGCGGCGTGCTCGGGCTCTTCGACCGGTTCCGGCGATGAATGCCCCGGCGCTCGAGACCATTGGGCTGCACAAAAGCTTTGGCGCGCTGACCGTGGCCAATGGCGTCGACTTCCGCCTCGAACATGGCGCGCGCCACGCGCTGATCGGCCCGAACGGCGCCGGCAAAACCACCTTTGTCGAGCTGGTGACGGGAGCATTGCGACCGAACGCCGGGCAAATTCGCCTCGGCGGCGCCGATGTCACCCAGTTGGCGCAAGCCGAGCGGGTCAAGCGCGGGCTCGTCCGCACCTTTCAAATTACCGCGCTATTCCGTCGTCTGAGCGTTCTCGAAAACGTGACTCTGGCGATCTGCGAGCGGCAAGGGATCGCCGGCGGCCTCGTCCGTCCGTCCGGCCATCATCGCGCGGCGATCGAGGAAGCCCATACATTGCTCGAACAGCTGGGGCTCGAAGATGACTTGCTCCGCCCAGTCAACACGCTTGCCTATGGCCGTCAAAGGCTGGTCGAGATCGCCGTGTCGCTCGCCCTATCGCCCAAAGTTTTGCTGCTCGACGAACCCGCGGCCGGGGTGCCGTCGGGCGAGAGCGGCACGATCATCGAGGTGATCGAGCGCCTGCCGCAGGACATCGCCCTGTTGATCATCGAACACGATATGGATCTGGTTTTTCGCGTGGCACAACGGATCACCGTCTTGGTCCAAGGCAGTGTTCTGGTCGAAGGGCCGCCTGAAGCGATCGCTCGTGATCCTGAGGTCCGCAGGGTCTATCTCGGGGAGCGCGCGCCGGGATGATTGGGTCGGCAGGGCTTATACTCCAAGGAGTTTCTGCCGGTTACGGAGAAACGGTGGTGATCGAGAGCATCGCGCTCGATCTGCCTCCGGGCGAGACCCTCGCCGTGCTCGGCCGCAACGGCGTCGGCAAGACGACCCTGCTCGCCACGATCATGGGGCATACCAGGTTGCGCAGCGGGAGCATCCGTTTTACCGATCGCGAGATCTCGAGCTTGCCTGCCTATCGGCGGGCGCGCCTCGGCATTGGCTTTGTGCCGCAGGAGCGAGAGATCTTCCCGTCGCTGACCGTTGAAGAAAATCTGGTCGTTGCCGAACGGCCCGGACAATGGTCGCTCCTCAAGGTCTATGACTTTTTTCCCGCGCTCGCCGAGCGCCGACGCAACCGCGGAAATCAGCTCTCGGGCGGCGAACAGCAGATGCTCGCGATCGGTCGCGCGCTGATGGGCAACCCGAGGCTGCTGCTGATGGATGAGCCCCTCGAAGGGTTGGCTCCGGTCATCGTCGACGTCTTGCTCGCCGGGCTCGATCGCCTGAAACGCGAGGACGAGCTGGCGCTGCTCGTTGTCGAGCAGCACGCGAAGCTTGCGCTCGAGCTCGCCCAGATTGCGATCGTCCTCGATCGTGGGGCCATCGTATTCGCTGGCGCGAGCCGGGAACTGCTCGACGCACCAGAACGTCTCAACATGCTAATGGGGGTCGGCGAACGCTAGGTCGTAATGCCACGCTCGCCCTATCCCGGCGAGGAGGTCTGCCCGCAATGTAGGTACAGGATGGCCGATCCCGGATCCGATTGTTCATTGCAGCGGGCGCGATGTGTATCGACCCGGTGGTCCGGCGTTCATAGAGATGCGACACTCGATTCGGTCCGGCGAAGAGGTCTCTCGATGACGACGCTGCTCTATACCCATCCGGCCTGTCTCGAACACGATCCCGGCAGGCACCATCCGGAATCGGCGGCGCGGCTGCATGCCGTTCTCGGTGCGCTCGCCGACCCGGAATTTGCCGGGCTGGAGCGCCGCGAGGCGCCGGAAGCAGCACTCGAAGATCTGATCCGTGTTCATCCGCGCCACCACGTCGAGCGCATGCTGCGCGCCGTTCCGAGATCGGGCCATATCGGCATCGATGCCGACACGATCCTGTCGCCGGCCTCGGGAGAGGCGGCATTGCATGCCGCCGGGGCGGTTGTCGCCGCGGTCGACGCGGTTATGGCAGGTGCGGCCGACAACGCCTTCTGCGCGGTACGCCCGCCGGGGCATCATGCCGAGCCCGCGCGCGCGATGGGGTTCTGCCTCTTCAACAACGTCGCCGTCGGCGCGTTGCGGGCACGCGAGGCGCACGGGCTCGATCGGGTAGCCGTCGTCGATTTCGACGTCCACCACGGCAACGGCACCCAGGCCGCCTTCGAGACCGACCGCGGTTTATTCTACGCCTCGACCCACCAGTCTCCTCTCTACCCCGGGACCGGGGCGGCGAGCGAGACCGGCATCGGCAACATCGTCAACGTGCCGCTTCGGCCGATGTCCGGCTCGAGCCAGTTCCGCCTCGGGGTGACGCAGCGCATCCTTCCGGCGCTCGACGCATTCCGCCCTGAGCTGCTGTTGATTTCGGCGGGCTTCGACGCGCACAAGAAGGATCCACTGGCGCAGCTGCAGCTCGACGAGGGGGACTATACTTGGATCACCGAACAGCTGCTCGAGATGGCCTATCGCCATGCCGGTGGGCGCCTTGTCTCGACACTCGAGGGCGGCTATGATCTGCCGGCCCTCGGGGCAAGCACCGCGGCGCATGTCCGCGTTCTAATGTCGGCGTAGGGATCGGGGCTGCGCCTCGAGTGTTGCGCCTATGCAACATTCGCCGAGTTTCGCACCCAGGTTCGTCGATCGTTCGCCGGATTCCTCTCGCGTAATTTGCTATTAAGATTCCCAATGGGCGATTTGGACGTTCCCGCCGATATAGCGGCAATGAGTTTCGAGGAGGCGCTTGCTGAGCTGGAGCAGATCGTGCGCCGGCTCGAGGGCGGACAGGTCAAGCTTGATGACGCGATCCTCTCCTATGAGAGGGGAGCGTTGCTTAAGCGACACTGCGAGAGAAAGCTCAACGAGGCGCAGCAGCGCGTCGATCGGATCGTCATCGGCGCCGATGGCGCCGTCACCGCGGAGCCGGCGAAGTTTGACTGAGACGCTGTGGTCCGAGGCAACTTCCTTCCCCGAGGCGTTGGCGGAGGCGGCGCAGCTGACCGATGTCGCGCTCGATCGGCTGCTCGTCGTGCCGCCCGACCTCGAAGCGCGGGTTTATGAGGCGATGCGCTACGCGGCGCTGGCGCCAGGCAAACGGATGCGCCCCTTTCTAGTGCTGGCCGGCGCTCGTCTGTTCGGGGTTGCGCGGCGCTGCGCCTTGCAGGTCGCCGCGGCAGTCGAGATGGTCCATGCCTATTCGCTCGTGCACGACGATCTGCCGGCGATGGACAACAGCGACCTGCGCCGCGGCCGCCCCACCTGCCACAAGGAGTTCGACGAAGCGACGGCGGTGCTCGCCGGCGACGGTCTCCTGACGGCCGCCTTCGGGGCGCTGGCCGATCCCGATACGCATGGCGATCCTGGGGTGCGCTGCGAGCTGGTGGCAGCGCTCGCCGCTGCTGCCGGGGCGGCCGGCATGGTCGGCGGCCAGATGATCGATCTGATCGCCGAGCATCAGAGCCTGGACATCGGAGCGATCACTAGGCTGCAGCGCATGAAGACCGGTGCCTTGATCGCTTTTTCGTGCGAGGCGGGCGCGATTCTCGCCAAGGTGCCGAGCGAGCCGCGATCGGCGCTGCGCGGCTATGCTCACGACCTCGGGCTGGCCTTTCAAATCGCCGACGATCTGCTCGATGTCGAGGGCTCGGAAGTGGAGACCGGAAAGCCGGTCGGCGCCGATGCTGTGGCCGGAAAAGCCACTTTCGTCTCGATCCTCGGGGTGGCACGGGCGCGCGCCCAGGCCGAGCTGCTCGTGCGTCAGGCGGTGGCGCATCTTGATTTATTCGAGCAAAGGGCGGAACTTTTACGGGAAGCGGCGCGATTTGTGATCACCCGCCGCACGTGAGGAGCGCAGCGTTGGATCCAACACAGATTCGTCCCATTTCCAATCGGACACCGCTGCTCGACCAGATCGACATTCCCGCCGATTTGCGCCGGCTGCCCGAGCAGGATCTGCGGCAGCTCGCGGACGAGCTGCGCGCCGAGCTGATCGATGCGGTGTCGATCACCGGCGGTCATTTCGGCGCCAGCCTCGGCGTCGTCGAACTGACCGTGGCGCTGCACTACGTCTTCGACACACCGCGCGACCGGCTGATCTGGGATGTCGGCCACCAGGCCTACCCGCACAAGATTCTGACAGGCCGCCGCGATCGCATTCGCACCATTCGCCAAGGCGGCGGGCTGTCTGGTTTTACCAAACGCTCGGAAAGCGAATACGACCCGTTCGGCGCCGCGCACGCCTCGACTTCGATCTCCTCCGCGCTTGGCATGGCGGTGGCGCGCGATCTTCGCGGCGAGCGCCGCAACATCATCGCCGTGATCGGCGACAGCGCGATGAGCGGGGGAATGGCCTATGAGGCGATGAACAACGCCGGCGCGATGGATTCGCGGCTGATCGTCGTCCTCAACGACAACGACATGTCGATCGCCCCGGCCGTCGGCGCGATGAGCGCCTAC
>DATNKF010000492.1:0-9477 GCA_035603555.1 Allostellaceae bacterium | reverse complement strand
CGGCTTTGGACCATGCGTTTTCAGGAACACGCGGCCGTCATCAGCGAGCTCGAAATCGACATTTGCCCCCGGTTTGAGACCGAGGTGTTCGCGTAGCCGCTTCGGGATCGTCACCTGACCTTTCGTTGTGATCTTTGTCATATTGCCGCCGTAATACCTGTACACAACTCCGGTAATACCTAGCACGGTGGGGACGATCATGCCAGGGCTCGAGCTCGGGATCTCGGCGACCCCGCCCCCGGTAGAGGGGCGCGACGTAGCGGACGTCAGCCGGAAAATGCCGCGATGCCGGTCTGGGCGCGGCCGAGGATCAGGGCGTGGATATCGTGGGTGCCCTCGTAAGTATTAACCGCCTCGAGGTTCATCACGTGGCGGATCACGTGGTACTCGTCGGCAATGCCGTTGCCGCCGTGCATGTCGCGCGACGCACGGGCGATGTCGAGCGCCTTGCCGCAATTGTTGCGCTTCAAGATCGAGACCATCTCGGGGGTGTCGCGGCCGATATCCTTGAGCCGGCCGAGGCGCAGGCAGGCGTGCAGGCCTAATGTGATCTCGGTCTGCATGTCGACGAGCTTCTTCTGGATCAGCTGGTTGGCGGCGAGCGGGCGGCCGAACTGGCGGCGTTCGAGAGTGTAGTTGCGCGCCGCATGCCAGCAGAACTCGGCCGCACCGAGCGTCCCCCAGGCGATCCCATAGCGCGCGCTGTTGAGGCACGAGAACGGGCCGCGCAGCCCTTTGACCCCCGGCAGCAGGTTCTCTTCGGGCACGAACACGTCGTCCATCACGATCTCGCCGGTGGCGGACGCGCGCAGGCTGAACTTGCCCTCGATCTTGGGCGTGCTGAGCCCTTTCATGCCCCGTTCAAGGATAAAGCCGCGGATTATGTCGTCCTCGGTCTTGGCCCAGACCACCAAGACATCGGCGATCGGCGAATTGGTGATCCACATCTTGGCGCCGCGCAGTCGATAGCCGCCCGGCACCACCGCCGCCCGCGTCGTCATCCCGGCGGGGTCGGAGCCGTGATCGGGCTCGGTCAGGCCGAAGCAGCCGACCCATTCGCCTGACGCCAGCTTGGGCAGGTATTTCTGTCGTTGCGCCTCGCTGCCGAAGGCTTGGATCGGATGCATGACGAGGCTCGACTGCACGCTCATCGCCGAGCGATAGCCGCTGTCGACGCGCTCGACCTCGCGCGCGATCAGCCCGTAGCTGACGTAATTCACCCCGGCGCAGCCATAGCCTTCGATAGTCGCGCCGAGAAACCCGAGCGCCCCCATCTCAGTCATGATCTCGCGGTCGAAGCGCTCGTGCCGGTTGGCTTCGAGCACCCGCGGAAAGAGCTTCTCCTGGCAATACGCGTGGGCGCTGTCGCGCACCATCCGTTCCTCGTCGCTCAACGCGTCGTCGAGGAGCAATGGGTCGGTCCAGTCGAAGACCGCATCGGCCGAAACGGCGGAGGGCTGGGCAAGGGCGAGGCTGCTGGTCATCGAGGCTCTCGGGGGTGAGCGAGTGCGGTCGCGGACTATATGCGCCTGACCCCGTTAAGGAATCAAATTCGGCCCGCGGTTGGCAACTCGATCAAGAAATTGCCTGATTCACAATGCAGATTGTCAAACCGATCGTAGCACACCCGGCTTCGGGCAGATTTCTCGACCGGAAGCGGGAACGATTGCAACCAATGGGCGATTTTTTGCTGCAGATTCGCTGTAAATGGCGCGACAGGAAATATTCGACTCAACCTTAAGTAATCGCTAAACGCAGCCTGGCCGGCGGCTCTGCGGGTCAACAGCGCGGTCGGCTTGCGGGTGGTGGGTCGTTCTGCATACTTTCGAGCGAAGCGGGGCGGGGCGGGGGCGCGATCGGCGCGAGGATGGCATATTTTCTGCAGCAGCTGATCAACGGCCTGACTTTGGGGTCGATCTACGGGTTGATCGCGATCGGCTACACGATGGTGTACGGCATCATCGGCATGATCAATTTTGCCCATGGCGAGATCTACATGATCGGCGCCTTTATCTCGATCATCGCCTTTCTGGTGCTGGGGCTCGCCGGGATCAGTTATGTTCCGCTCGCGCTGGCACTCGTCTTGCTGACGACGATGTCGTTCACCGCGATCTATGGTTGGGCTGTCGAACGCGTCGCTTACCGGCCTTTGCGGGGGTCGTTCCGGCTGGCCCCGCTGATCTCGGCGATCGGCACTTCGATCTTTCTCCAGAATTACGTGCAAATACTGCAGGGCGCCCGAGCAAAGCCGATGCCGCCGATGGTCCAGGGCGGCTTTACCGTACTCGAGAGCGGCGGCTTCGCGGTCCGTCTCAGCTACCTGCAGCTCTTGATCATTCTGACGACCCTAGTGCTGATGGCGCTGTTCACCACCCTCATCGCCGCCACTCCGCTCGGCCGCGCGCAGCGCGCCTGCGAGCAAGACATGCAGATGGCAGCACTGCTCGGGATTGATGTCGACCGGGTGATCTCGACAACCTTCGTGATCGGCGCGGCGCTGGCGGCTGTTGCCGGGTTGATGGTCACCCTCTATTACGGCGTCGTCGACTTCTTCATCGGGTTTCTTGCCGGGGTAAAGGCGTTTACCGCTGCGGTTCTGGGGGGCATCGGCTCGCTGCCGGGAGCGGTTCTGGGCGGCGTTCTGATCGGGCTGATCGAAGCCTTCTGGTCGGGCTATTTCTCGGTCGAGTACAAGGACGTCTCGGTCTTTGTGGTCCTTATTCTCGTGCTGGTCTTGCGCCCGACGGGGCTGCTCGGCCGACCCGAGCTGGAGAAGGTGTGATGACCGCCGCCTCCGGGCTCGCCGCTGAGAACTCGGCGCGGCTGGCCCCGGACTGGGCGGCATATCTCAAAGACGCGGCTTTGGCGGCGCTGGTCGCCGCCCTGCTGGCCCTGCCGTTGATGGGCCTGCAGACCTATGACATCGGCGGCGGTGCCCTCGGCATCCGCACCCATTTCGATTGGGTGGCGATCGCCGCCGCCGCGGTTTTCGCCGGCAGGCTGGCGCTCCGCCTGTGGCCTCGACTCCATCGTCGCGGCGACAGACGCGGCGATACGGCGTTTGCCCGTCTCGCGGCCTGGGCCAATCGCCGGCTCTTCGCGATCACCCTCGCAGGGATCGCCCTGGCCGTCGCCCTGCCGTTTCTGCCGTTCTCGTCGCGCTACCTGATCGACCTCGGCACGACGGTGCTGATCTACGTCATGCTCGGCTGGGGGCTCAATGTCGTCGTCGGGCTCGCCGGTCTGCTCGATCTCGGCTACGTCGCGTTTTACGCCGTCGGCGCCTATACTTTCGCCCTCTTGGCGCGCGACTTCGGCTTTACCTTCTGGGAGGCGCTGCCGTTCTCGGGCCTAGTGGCGGCCGGCTTCGGGGTCATTCTGGGGTTTCCGGTGCTGCGTTTGCGTGGCGATTATCTCGCGATCGTCACCCTCGGCTTTGGCGAGATCATCCGCATCGTGCTGCTGAACTGGTCGCCGGTCACCGGCGGACCGAACGGAATCTCGGATATCCCGCGGCCGTCGTTCCTTGGTCTGCCCTTCGCCCGCTCGGCTCCCGAAGGTGTCACAACCTTTCACCAGTTTTTCGGGCTCGAATTCTCCCCCGACCAGCGCGTCATCTTTATCTATTTTGTCATTCTGACATTGGCGCTTGTCACCAACCTGTTCACCTTGCGGCTGCGCAGGCTGCCGATCGGGCGCGCTTGGGAAGCCTTGCGCGAGGATGAGGTCGCCTGCCGCGCGCTCGGCATCAACCCGACCAACGTCAAGCTATCCGCCTTTGGCATCGGCGCGATGCTTGGCGGCCTGGCCGGCTGTTTTTTTGCGACACGGCAAGGGTTCATCAGCCCCGAGAGTTTCGCCTTTACCGAATCGGCGACGATCCTCGCGATCGTCGTGCTCGGCGGCATGGGGAGCCAGATGGGGGTCGTCCTCGCAGCGATCCTGCTGGTCACTCTGCCCGAATTCGGCCGCGCGTTCGCCGAGTTCCGCATGCTGATCTTTGGCGCAGCCATGGTTGCGATCATGGTATGGCGCCCGCGCGGGCTCCTGGCGCACCGCGAGCCTTCGCTGCGCCTCGGCGTGCGGCCTTCGTCGACGTGACGCGCTTCCCCGAGGACCGCCAGCCGCTGCTCGCCGTCGAGCATCTGACGATGCGGTTTGGCGGCCTCGTCGCGATTTCCGATCTTTCGTTTGTCGCCTATCCGCGCGAGATCACCGCCCTGATCGGACCAAACGGGGCCGGCAAGACGACGGTCTTCAATTGCCTGACCGGCTTTTACAGACCGAGTGCAGGTCGCCTCGCGATGCAAGTCAACGGCGAAAGCCTGCTGCTCGAGCGGATCGACGGCTTCAGAATCGCCCGCCAGGCCGGTGTCGCCCGTACGTTCCAGAACATCCGCCTCTTTGCCGGAATGACGGTTCTCGAAAACCTGGTCGTCGCGCAGCACAACGTCCTGATGCGAGCGAGCATGTTTTCGATGGCGGGTCTCCTGGGCCTGCCGCGCTACCGTTCGGCGGAGCGTGCGGCGATCGAGCGGGCATGTCATTGGCTGGACAAAATCGGCCTGACCGAGCGCGCCGATTGGACGGCCGGAGCGCTCCCCTACGGTGCCCAGCGCCGTCTGGAGATTGCGCGGGCGCTGTGCACCGGCCCGGCATTGCTGTGCCTTGACGAGCCCGCCGCCGGGCTCAACCCGCGCGAGTCGGCCGAGCTCAACGAGCTGCTGCTTGCGATCCGTGCCGAGGAGGGGATCACGATTCTGCTGATCGAGCACGACATGAGCGTCGTGATGGGGATTTCCGATCACATCATCGTGCTCGACTACGGGCGTAAGATCGCAGACGGGACCCCGGCAGAAGTACGTGCCGACCCCAACGTGATCAAGGCGTATCTCGGCGAGGATGAAGCTGAGACGCTGCTTGAGGAGGCCTTCGCCGATCACGGCATCGCGCCTGCGCCGTGCTAAAGGTATCCGGCGTCCACGCTCGCTATGGCAATATCGCGGCGCTCCGAGGGGTCGATCTCGAAATCGGAGCCGGCGAAATCGTCGCCTTGATCGGCGCCAATGGGGCCGGCAAATCCACCCTGCTGATGACGCTTTGCGGCCGGCCGCGGGCGGCCAGCGGGGAGATCCTGTTCGAAGGGCGCGACATCACCCGGCTGTCGACGTTCGAAATCGTGCGGCTTCGCATCGCTCAGGTTCCCGAGGGTCGGCGGATCTTCCCGCGCATGACGGTGCTCGAGAACCTCAAGATCGGCGCGTCGATAGCCGATCGGGCTTGGTTCGACGAGGATCTGGCGCGCGCTTTTGCGCTGTTTCCGATCCTCGGGCAGCGCCAGAAGCAGCGCGGCGGCACGCTTTCGGGCGGGGAGCAGCAGATGTTGGCTATCGCCCGGGCGTTGATGAGCCGGCCACGGCTGCTGCTGCTCGATGAGCCCTCGCTCGGATTGGCGCCTCTCGTCGTCAAACAGATCTTCGACGCGATTCGAGGAATCAACGAGCGCGAGCAGGTGACCGTGTTCCTCGTGGAGCAGAACGCCCATCATGCGCTCCGGCTCGCCGATCGCGGTTACGTCATGCAGACCGGCCGAATCATACTCGGCGGCACCGGGCCCGAGCTTCTGGCTAACCCCGAGGTGCGCGCCGCTTATCTCGAAGGCGGCCGGCGATGAATCAGCGTGATGTCCTCGCCGGCCGGCGATACTTTCTCTTGCGGCGCCCCACTCATGCTACACTTGCCGTGACGCGATGCCGGTCGGAGGGGGTTTTCGATGCGACGCTCTGCTTTATGCATCATCTTTACGATGATGCTCGGGATTGGCGCCGGTGCCGCTAAGGCGCAGGACATCTCGATTGCCGTGGTCGGGCCGATCACCGGCTCGAATGCTGCTCTCGGCGAGCAGATGACACGCGGCGCCAAGATGGCTGTTGCCGATATCAACGCCAAGGGCGGAGTACTCGGCAAGAAACTCAATCTCATCCTCGCAGACGATGCGTGCGACCCCAAGCAGGCGGTTGCGGCGGCCAACGACGTGGTCGGCAAAAAGGTAGTGTTCGTCGCTGGCCACTACTGCTCCTCTTCGTCAATTCCCGCCTCTGCCGTCTACAACGAGGCGGGTGTTTTGCAAATGACGCCAGCCTCGACAAATCCGGCCTTGACCGACGATGCGGCGAAGAAGGGGTGGAACAACGTGTTCCGAGCTTGTGGCCGCGACGACGTGCAAGGCGGGACCGCCGGCAAATACCTCGCCGATCGCTTCAAAGGAAAGCGCGTGGCAATCGTCCACGACAAGACCGCCTATGGGAAGGGAATTGCCGATGAGACCAAGAAGGCGATGAATGCGGCCGGCCTCAACGAGACGATGTACGAAGCGATCACCCAGGGTGACAAGGACTTCTCGGCCCTGATCAGCAAGATGAAGCAGGCGAACATCGACGTTATTTATTATGGCGGTTACCAGACCGAGGCCGGGCTGATCGTCCGGCAGGCGCGCGATCAGGGCTTGCAGGCGCAGCTCATCGGTGCCGACGCGCTGGTCACCGAAGAGTTCTGGAAGATCACCGGACCGGCGGGCGAAGGGACGCTGATGACCTTCCCTCCCGATCCCCGTAACGTACCCGCTGCCAAGGCCGTCGTCGACAAGTTCATGGCCGAAGGATACAACCCTGAGGGCTACACGCTTTACACCTACGCGGCGATCCAGGCCTTTGCCGCGGCGGCGGAAAAGGCGAAGTCGGTAAAGCTCGATGATCTGTCCAAGGCGCTCAAGTCGATGACTGTCGACACCGTCATCGGGCCGCTGAGCTGGGATAAAAAGGGCGACGTCACCGACCCGAAATATGTGTTCTACATTTGGAAGGCCGGAAAATACGCGGAGATGTAAACGGCGCCCCCGTCAGCCCGCAACACCCCCGACCCCTGGTCGCAGGCGACGGGCCATCCCGCGCGTTCAGGAGGATCTTTTGGCGCGCGGCGAGAGCCGGCCGGCTCCGCGCCCCAACCCGATCTTCTTGGCGAATTCGGAGCGGCGCGCGGCGTAGTTTGGTGCAACCATAGGATACTCTGGCGCGAGCCCCCATTTTACACGGTATTCGTCCGGCGTCATATTATAGGTCGACCGCAGATGCCGCTTCAGCATCTTCAGTTTCTTGCCGTCCTCGAGGCAGATAAGGAATTCAGGTGTTACCGATTTTCGAATCGGCACCGCCGGTTTCACCGGCTCGAGTTGTGGTTGCGCCACCTGACCCTCGAGCCCTTTTAAAGAGCTGTAGACGGCATTGATGATCTCGGCCAGCTGCGTCGTAGGCAACGTATTGTTGCTGACATAAGCCGCGACCAGATCCGCCGTCATCCGCAGCAATTCCTCCTCCGCCAGCTTCGGCGCCACCACTTCTGCCATCTGTCGCCCCATTTTTTTCTAAAAAGTTCAACCTAACGTTCATAGTCGCAGCGGGGGTCTCGTCTGTCAACTGCTACTTACGAGTTCCGATAGTAATCGCCATGTCACCGCCCTAATAACGACTTGTGGACGCCAGCGGTGGCTCAAATTGCGATAATTAATATCGCGGTTGAACGGACCGCCTCTGCCCTGGTCAAGCTCTGTTGAGACCCCGCTTTCTCCGGGACGCGATTTATAGTAGCAGACTGGTATCTCCGATCGAGATCTGGTAGAAGGTCGGCGGTCGCGATCTCGTTCCCCCGGCTGGGTGCAAACGGGACGTGGCCGATCCTCTCGCTCAACTGTGGTCTGCGATGGTCTCAGCCATATTCTCTTCGCCAGGGTCCGTTGCGGACGGGTTTTTTTCTTGCAGCCTTTTGGAGGCCGATCCCGAGCTAGCCGCGGCGATCGATCACGAGCGTGAACGCCAACAATGGCAGATCGAGCTGATCGCCAGCGAGAATATCGTCTCGCGAGCAGTGCTGGAGGCGCAAGGTTCGGTCCTAACCAACAAGTATGCCGAAGGCTACCCCGGTCGCCGATATTATGGCGGGTGCGAATTCGCCGATGCCGCCGAAACTCTGGCGATCGACCGCGCCAAGCGGCTGTTCGATTGCGCGTTCGCCAATGTCCAGCCGCATTCCGGGGCCCAGGCGAACCAGGCGGTGTTCCTGGCGCTGCTCCAGCCCGGCGATACCGTGCTCGGAATGGCGCTTGCCGCGGGCGGCCACCTGACGCACGGAGCCCGGCCAAACCTTTCCGGCAAATGGTTTAACGCGATTTCCTATGGTGTCCGGCGCGAGGACGGGCGGATCAACTTCGACGAAGTCGAGCGCCTGGCCGAGATGCACCGCCCGAGGTTGATTATCGCCGGAGGCAGCGCCTATTCACGCATCATCGATTTCGCCCGGTTTCGAACGATTGCCGATCGTGTCGGCGCCTATCTGATGGTCGACATGGCGCATTTCGCCGGGCTGGTAGCCGGCGACGCCTACCCGACCCCCCTGCCGCACGCACACATCGTCACGACGACCACACACAAAACTCTGCGAGGGCCGAGGGGTGGTCTAATCCTTGCCAATGACGAAGAGATCGGCAGGAGAATCAACGCTGCGGTCTTTCCCGGGCTGCAGGGCGGTCCGCTGATGCATGTGATCGCCGCCAAGGCGGTCGCGTTGCACGAGGCTTTGCAGCCTGCGTTCAGGCAATACGCGAGTGCGGTCGTGGCAAACGCGAAAGCGCTTGCTGCCGCCCTTGAGCAGGCGGGGCTCGAGATCGTCTCCGGCGGGACCGACTCGCACCTGATGCTGGTGGATCTCCGATCCGTGGGAATTACCGGCCGGGACGCCGAGAGGAGCCTCGAGCGAGCCGGCATCACCTGCAACAAGAACGCGATTCCGTTCGACCCGGAAAAGCCTACCGTGACCTCAGGCGTTCGTTTGGGCTCGCCTGCGGCAACGACGCGCGGCTTCGGCCAAGATGAATTTCAGACCGTTGGGCGATGCATCGTGGAGACCTTGCATGGGCTCGCGACGCAGTCCCGCGATACCGGCGCGGCAGAAGCCTGGGTGCGCGCGAAGGTCCGGGAGCTTTGCGCACGTTTTCCGATCTACCCGAAGCGCGGGGAGCTCGCGGGGCGGAAGAAGTAGCGTCGCTCCCCGCATCGGGGCGACCGAGGAACGCGGAGGAACAGAGATGCGCTGTCCGTTTTGCGGAACCGACGATACCCAGGTAAAGGATTCTCGGCCGACCGACGATCGCGGTGCGATTCGGCGTCGCCGCTTTTGCCCGAATTGCGGGGCGCGTTTTACTACCTTCGAGCGCGTCCAGCTGCGCGAATTGACCGTGATAAAAAAAAGTGGCCAGCGCGAACCTTTCGACCGGGATAAGCTTGCTCGCTCAATTTATATTGCACTGCGCAAACGGCCGTTCGAACCCGAGCGAGTGGAGCGGATTATTAATTCGCTGGTGCGGCAGCTGGAGAGTTCGGGCGAGACCGACATACCAAGCGATATGATCGGGGGCTTTGTCATGGA
>DATNKF010000491.1:0-2119 GCA_035603555.1 Allostellaceae bacterium | reverse complement strand
TCGTCTTGTACCCGGCGAAGTAGAGCACGCGCGAGCCCTGCCCCCGCAATTGCGCGCCGATCGAGAACAGCACCGCGTTGCCGAGCCCGCCGCCGACGAGCAGCACGGTCTCGCCTGCAGGCGTCTCGGTCGGCGTCCCCGTCGGGCCCATCAGGATCACCGGTTCGCCCGGCTTTAACAGCGCGCAGAGGTCGGAGGAGCCGCCCATTTCGAGCACGATCGTCGAGAGCAGACCCGCCTCTTTGTCGACCGCGGCACCGGTCAAGGCCAGCCCCTCCATCGCCAGGGTCGTGCCGTCGACCCGTGGCGCGAAACTCTCGTAATTCTGCAGCCGGTAGAACTGGCCAGGCTGGAAGGCGCGGGCCGCCATCGGCGCCTTGACTACGACCTCGACGATTTTGGGCGTCAGCCGCACAACCTCGTGCACCCGCGCGCGCAACTCGTCGTCGAGGCGTACCAAGAGCTCGGCCGGCGAGGGCGCCGAGGGCGAGAGCCGGGCCAGCACGCGGCTGACCACTGGGTAGCCGAGGGTGGCGCCGCCCATCGCCTTGACGACGTTGCCCGAAAAGCTCGGGTGCAGATCGCCGAAAAAGCTGACGGCGCGCCCGTCTGGACGCAGGCTCGTCAGCACTCGCACCTCGCCGGGCTTGGCCACCCGCTCCGGGGTCACCGGGTTGCCTTCCTCATCGAGTGCCTGGAAATGGCGCCCGTCGAGGGTGATGTTCGCCGGGTCCTCGCGACCGAGCACGGTGTTGGGCTGGGTCCCCGCCGCAACCAGGATCGTCCGTGCCGGCAATATCACCTCTTCGCCCGGCCCCTGGTCCGGCTCGGGCCGATGCCCGCTGACTTCGGCCGCGGAATGCCGGGTCAGCCGCAATGCCGCCGCCTGGCCGAAGAGATCGACCTCGACCTCGACGGGGGTCAGCAATTCGGCAAAGCGGATGCCCTCCTCCATCGCCTTTGCCACCTCCTCGTGGTTGAGGGTGTAGCTCGGCGCGTCGACGAGGCGCCGGCGGTAGGCGATCGTCACCCCTCCCCAGGTGTCGAGCAGCTGCGTCAAGCGCGGCGGACGGCCCTCGTGACGGGCGGTCCCGCGTTCGGCGCGGATCGCCCGGCCATGGGCGATGAACTCGGCCGCGACCTCGCGCTCGGCACCATTCCATTCGGCGCGCACTGCCTCCTCGCCGCGCTCGGCAACGAGGGTCTCGTAGCGCGACAGGAACTTCTCAACCTGGACGGGGTAGTAGGCGAGCGACTCGGTCGCCGTGTCGATCGCGGTCAGACCGCCGCCAATCACGACGACGGGCAGCCGCACCGTCAGATTTGCGATACTGGCGGTCTTGGCGGCCCCGGTCAGCTGCAATGCCATCAGAAAATCCGAGGCCATCCGGACCCCGGGGACGAGCCCGTTCGGCATCGGGATCACCGTCGGGCGGCCGGCCCCGGCGCACAATGCCACGTGGTCGAAGCCCAGCTCGAAGGCGCGATCGATCGTAACCGTGCCGCCGAAGCGCACGCCGCCATACATCGCGAAGTCAGCCCGGCGCTCGAGCAGGAGGCGCACGATCTTCAGAAAATTCTTGTCCCAGCGGACGGTGATCCCGTACTCGGCGACCCCGCCGAACCCCGCCATGACCCGATCGTCGAGCCCTTCGACAAGGCTCATGACATCGCGGATTGGCTGGAACGGCTGGCGGGTACCGTCCTGCGCGACGCCCGAGAGCTCGGCCGGCAGCGGTTCGATCTTGAGCCCATCGATCGCGGCGACGAAATGTCCGTCATTCACCAGGTGATGCGCGAGCGTGAAGCCGGCCGGGCCGAGGCCGACGACGAGCACCTTGTGGCCGGTCGCCGGCTTCGGCAGTGGCCGCCTGATGTTGAGCGGGTTCCAGCGGGTCAAAAGCGAGTAGATCTCGAAGCCCCAGGACAGCCCGAGCACGTCCTTCAGAGTGCGGGTCTCAATCTGCGGGATGTCGACCGGGTCCTGCCGCTGATAGATGCAAGCCTTCATGCAGTCGTTGCAGATGCGATGGCCGGTCGCCGCGCAAATCGGGTTGTCGACGGTGACGATCGCGAGGGCGCCGAGGCTGTTGCCCCGCGCCTTCACCAGGTTCATCTC
>DATNKF010000490.1:0-4495 GCA_035603555.1 Allostellaceae bacterium | reverse complement strand
CCCCAGTCTCCTCTTCCTCCGTCGCCCCCGCGGAAGCGGGGGCCCAGAGCTACACCCCCGGTATCGGCCGCGCTGGATGCCCGCTTTCGCGGGCGTGACGAGGAGGTACGCGGTGCCGAGCAGGACTGCTTTTGGCGAAGGAGGCGGGCGGCAATTTACTCAGCAGGAGGTGTTGTCGCCGCCGCTGAAGTCGCTGCCGCCGGAGTCTTGGTCGGAGCTGTAATCCTGATCGGAACTGTAGTCGGAGCTCGAGTAGTCCGAGCCGCCGCCCGGATCAAAAGAGGCGCCCGAATAATCGCTTCCGGCGCCAGCGGCGCCGCCCGAGAAGTCGCTGCCGGCGTCACTGCCGTAGTAGTTGTTGGTGACGGTCTCACCAAGACCGGGGGTCATGCCGCCCCCCATCAGGCCGCCGGCGTAATGATTGCCAAAGAGCGATGATATTCCCTGGAACAGGAGAGCGCCGCCGGCGACCCCAGCTGCGGTTGCCGCGGCCGACTGCAGGAACCCTCCACCACCGCCGCCACCCATGAAGCCGCCGCCGCCCTGCATCGGTTGGCCATAACCGGGCTGACCGTATCCCGGCGGTGGGTAGCCGGGTTGGGCATAGGGCTGTGCCGGCGGTGCCGCGGCTACCTGGGGCGCCCGCGTCCACGGACCGGCGGACGGGGTGCTGCCACCGGCGGGAGCCGACGGGCGCGAGCCAAACAGACCGCCGAGGAAGCTCGTTGGCTTCGCTGCTTGCTGCGCGTCGGCGAGCTGCTTCTCCAGATCGGTGATCCGTTGCTGCGCGGTGTGCAGGCTGAGGTCCTGGATCAACACCGTCTGCACGAGATAGTAGGGCATGTCCGGCTGCTCGCTCAGCGCCTGCCGAATGAGCGCATCTGCCTCGGGGTCCTTGGGTTGACCGCCGGCATTTTTCAGGCGCGCGAGCAGCGTAGTAATCAGTTCTCTTTCCTGGGGTGTCATCAATGCCTCACAAGGAGCATCAGCGCCTCCGACGTGTTGGGCCGCGGCGCACCGCTAGATGTGGGTCGAAGGGCCGTGCGGTCAATGACCTGGCCGCTCACAGCCCGCGCTGGCCCATCGCGAGGAATTTCTCGCGGCGTTGCGCCCGCAAGACGCTCCCCTCGAGACCAAGAAGGGGGCGCAGAGCTTCGTCGATCGCCTCTCCGAGGCTGTCGACGGCCTCTTTCGGCAGCCGATGCGCCCCGCCCAGTGGTTCGGCTACAACGCGATCGACAACCCCCAATCGCAAGAGATCCTGAGCGGTCAGCCGCAGCGCTTCGGCTGCCTCCTGGGCGTGCTCCCGATCCCGCCATAAAATCGCGGAGCAGCCTTCGGGCGTGATCACCGAATAGATCGCGTGCTCAAGCATCAGCACGGCGTTGCCGGCGGCGAGGGCGATCGCACCCCCCGATCCGCCTTCGCCGATGATCGAAGCGACGAGAGGCACCTCGATGTCGAGGCTTGTCTCGATGGCGCGTGCGATCGCCTCGGCCTGACCGCGCGCCTCGGCGTCGATCCCGGGAAAGGCGCCGTTGGTATCGACAAAGGTCAGGACGGGGAGGGCGAAGCGCTCGGCAAGGCGCATCAGGCGTCGCGCCTTGCGGTAGCCTTCGGGCCTGGCCATGCCGAAATTGTGACGCAGCCGTTTTTCGGTGTCGGCACCTTTCTCGGTGCCCAAGACCAAAACGCTACGCCCGCGGAAGCGGCCGATCCCGCCGATGATCGCCGCATCCTCGGCAAAGGCGCGATCTCCGGCGAGCGGCACGAACTCGGTGATCAGGCCGCCGAGATAGTCGAGGCAATGCGGCCGTTCCGGATGCCGCGCCACCTGAACTTTTTGCCACGGTGTCAGCCGCGCATAAGTCTGGCGCAGCAGGCGGATGGCGGTGTTCTCGAGGCGGCCGACCTCGTCGGCGATATTGATTTCGCCGGTCGTGGAAAGGTGGCGGAGTTCCTCAATCTTGCTCTCGAGCTCGGCGATTGGCCGTTCGAAATCTAAAAAGTGACGGATCATTTGCGGCGCGCGAGCGGGTGCGCGGTCTCCACCAACTTGCGCAGCCGGTCGGTCAGCACATGCGTATAGATCTGTGTCGTGGCGATATCGGCATGCCCCAGCATCTGCTGGACGCTGCGCAGATCGGCGCCGTGGTCGAGCAGGTGGCTAGCAAAGGCATGACGCAGCACATGCGGGGACAGGCGGTCGGGGGCGAGGCCGGCTTTGACCGCCAGCTCCTTCAGCAGCTGGCCGGCGCGCTGCCGCGTCAGATGCCCGACGCGGCCGCGCGATGGGAAGAGCCAGCGGGAGGGTCGAGAAGCGGGCAGAAAACGCTCGCGGCAGCCGAGATAGGCGGTAAGCGCCAGCCGGCTCGGCTCGCTCAGCGGCACGATGCGTTCCCTGCCCCCCTTGCCCGATATCAGGAGAAACCGCGGGTCACGCTGCGCCGCGGCGAGCGGCAACGTGACCAGCTCGGAGATGCGCACGCCGGTCGCATAGAGCAGCTCGACGAGGCAAACCAGGCGGATGCCTTCGTCTCCGGACCAGGTGCGAGCGGCAGCGATCAACCGGTCGATCTCGTCTTCCGAAAGGATCTTTGGCAGCGGGCGGCCGAGAGCGGGGGTATCGAGACCCGCCGTCGGGTCGTCCCCGCGGATGCCGTCGGTCACCAGAAACTTGTAGAACTGGCGCATGGTCGAAATTCGGCGAGCGAGCGTTCTTGGCGCGAGCGCCGTTGCGGCTGCAAGATACGCGTGCAGGGCGGCTGCATCAGCGGCCTCGGGGGCCTGCGCTCGGGCGCCAAGGAACCGAGCGAGGTCGCGCAAATCGTTGCGGTAAGCGGCCAATGTCAGCATGGCGGCGCCGCGTTCGGCAGCCAGCATCTCTAGAAATGCTTCGAGATGCTTCCATCTCGCCGCGGCTTCGGGCGAGGAATCCGCCGGCCGGTTATTTCGGGAAGCGCGCATCGGGCAGGACCTTTTCGACCGGAGCGGAGGGCGCCGGCGGGTTCCACAGCGCCAGGAAAACGCCACCGCCGAGCAATACCAAGGCGATCACGAGGACAAATGCGATGGTGAGCTTCCCCATGCCCCAACTCGTATTCCCGTCGCCGACAGCCGGATCACGTCCGAGGCGATTGACGATCGGGCTGCAGGATATGCTAGTACCCTTCCCGGGCGCGGGGAAAAAGAGCGGCGGTGGCCTAGGGGGTGCGGTGCAGATCGGTACGGCGGAGGCGGGGCGGCAAGGAGCGACAGCACGAGGGTTTGCGCCGCGCCGAACCGTCGTGCTGGTCGGGTTGATGGGGGCCGGGAAGTCCAATATCGGCCGGCGGCTCGCAGCACGCCTCAGCCTTCCGTTCTTCGATTCGGATGACGAGATCGAGGCAGCTGCCGGCGAGACCATCGAGGAAATTTTTGCCAACCGCGGCGAGCGGGTGTTCCGCGACGGCGAGCGCAGGGTCATCGCTCGGCTGCTCGCCGGGCCGGTTCACGTTCTGGCAACCGGTGGGGGCGCCTTTATGGATCCGACAACCCGCCGAGTAATCGGCCGAAGCGGCGTCTCGCTATGGCTGCGCGCCGATCTCGACGTCCTGGCATCGCGGGTGTCGCGACGCAGCAATCGGCCGCTGCTGAAGACCGGGGATACGAGGACGATCCTCGCCGAGCTGATCGCCCAGCGCTATCCCATATATGCCGAGGCCAATGTGATCATCGACAGCGGCGATGGATCACCCGAATTGACGGCGAACCGGGCGATCGCGGCGCTGGCGTGCTGCCCGCTCGCGGCCGTCCCGCCGGAAGCGGAGCACCCAGAATGAGTAGCGAGGTCGAGAGGCTGCGAGTTGAGCTCGGTGAGCGAGCCTATGAGATTCTCGTCGGGCCACGGCTGATCGAGAACGCCGGCTGCGAGATCCTGCCTCTGCTGCGCCGCCGGCAAGCTGTGATCGTCACCGACAAGACCGTCGCCCGGCATTGCCTGGCCAGGCTGCGTGACAGCTTCGTCGACGCAGGGATTGCGCATCACACGGTCCTGTTGCCGCCTGGCGAGGAAACCAAGGATCTCGATCATTTCGCCCGTTTGGCGGAGGAGATCCTGGGGTTCGGCATCGAGCGCGGGACGATGCTCGTAGCGCTCGGCGGGGGTGTGGTCGGCGATATCACCGGCTTTGCCGCGGCGACACTGTTGCGCGGGATCGATTTCGTGCAGATCCCGACGACCTTGCTGGCTCAGGTCGACAGCTCGGTCGGCGGCAAGACCGGGATCAACACGCGGATGGGAAAGAACCTTATCGGCGCCTTCTACCAGCCCCGTTTGGTTCTTGCCGACACTGATACCTTGGCAACCTTGCCGCGCCGCGAGCTGTTCGCCGGCTATGCCGAAATCGTCAAATACGGCCTCATCCGCGACGCCGAGTTCTTCGCCTGGCTGGAGGTCGAAGGCGGCTTGGTCTGTGATCTGGCACCGGCGCCGTTGCGCCGCGCAGTGATGACG
>DATNKF010000489.1:0-2668 GCA_035603555.1 Allostellaceae bacterium | reverse complement strand
TAGTGGCCCTGTCCGGGCTGCGTCGGCCAGGTCGTCGTCTTCTCGGGCTGAGCGGCCGGCTTGGCAGGCCACTGCTGGCCGGGCTGGCCACCACCCTGCTTCTGCGGCCACTGCTGACCTGGTTGCGGTTGCCCGCCCTGCTCGCCCTGTTTCTTCTCGCGCTTGCTCATGCGATTTCCTCCTGCCGAATGAGTTCGTCGCTCGAGGGCCCTCAACTTTTCCCGCCCCTGGGGGAGGGTAGGGTGGGGGTCTTCGAGTGCCTCAATATATGGCCGGTTGGGGCCATTCCGGTCGCCTGTCAGCGAGATTTCACCGGTTGCCGCAACTCAGCCACGGCTTGGCGCTGATCCACCAAGGCGTCTGCCACGAACCGTTTCCGGGTCGGTAACGCCTCTGTGAATCGCCGCAGGAAGCCCCCACCCTGACACTCCTCCGCGTTGTACGTGACAAGGTGTCTGAGACCGTCGCCTGAGGGCTGCTCGCGGTGGCCGCCAGTATTGGGCTTATCGGGGTGGCCTACCTTCTCGGCCGCCTCATCTGGTCGTGGGTCGAGCCGAACGATCCAGATCCGCGCGGCCGCGTATCGCCGCCGCCGCACGGTGGGAGCTTGATGAAGGGCCCTGAGTCGCCCGGCAATGCCGTCGATTTGCTCCGGATCCTGCGCGGCCGGCGCCGCTAGCTTTTAGGCTCGCCCCTCGATCCAGCGCACGTAGCGGTCGGCCGATCGTCGGATGCTGGCCTTACCGTCCCGCTCGACGACCCGATCCCACCAGCCACCGTAGATGCGGTCGAAGCGGTAGGGCTCGACCGTCGCTACGATTCGCTGGATCTCGCGCGCGGATAGCGGGATCAGGTTCGGATAGCTCCGCATGAAGCTCACGAACCGTCGGTCTGAGGCAACCGTGATGGTGTCGCCCGTGAACAAGGCGCCCAGGCCGCCGGCTCCAGCCGCCCAATGCAGCGCTGCGCTCCCCTCGAAATGACCCCCACACTGAATCAGCGTGAGCCCGACGAGTGGCTCGACGACGCCCTCCCAGTTCCTGATCGCGGGGTCAGGTCGCATCACCCACTGGCGATCGGCGGTCGGGATGTAGATCGGCGCGTTGCCGAAAGCGCGACTCCATTCCACGCAGACGCCGTAGAAATGCGGGTGCGACATCGCGATGCCGTGCAGGCCGCCCCGCGCGTGAACGGCGGCGATGCCCTCGTCATCGATGAAGCCGAAGCAGTCCCACAGGAAGTTGCCGCTCGGCGTCTGGACGAGCAGCGCGCGCTGGCCGATACCGACCGGCGGATCCGCGCCGATCCCGGTGAGACCCGGCTCGAGTTCGCGCACCTCGATGCGGTGGCCTTCGCCGCGGAGCCCAGTCAGCGTCACCCAGCGCTGCCCACCGGGCGGAACGTATTGCCGCTCGTCATCGCAGATCGCGCAGTGTGACGGAGGAGCCTCGCTTTCCGCCTGCTGCACGCCGCACGTCCGGCAGATGAACGCCTCCACCGGCTAACGATACAATCGCCAGACCATGGAGATGGTTCACGCGGTCGAGGAGGCCGAGCGACGGCTCGAGGGCATTGCGTCCACGACGCCGTTGCAGCCGTCGATCCGGCTGTCCGAGCAGTACGGCGCCACCATCCTGATCAAACGCGAGGACATGCAGGCCGTCCGCTCGTTCAAGATCCGAGGCGCCTACAACAAGATCGCCTCGCTCTCGCCCGAGCATCGCAAGCGCCCGATCGTCTGCGCCAGCGCCGGCAACCACGCCCAGGGCGTCGCCTTCGCCTGCGCCCACCTCGGGATCGGCGGGACGATCTTTATGCCGCGGATCACGCCGACCCAAAAAATCGAGCGGGTCGAGCACTTCGGCGGTGAGTTCGTCGAGATCCGGCTGGTGGGCGACTCCTACGACGAGTCGAGCGCCGCCGCCGAGGAATACTGCGCGCAGAAGCAGGGCATCTTTGTGCACCCCTTCGACGACCTGCAGACGATTGCCGGCCAGGGCACCGTCGGCAAGGAGATCTTCGATACGACCGGCGGTGATGTCGGGATGGTCATCGTTCCGATCGGCGGGGGCGGCCTGGCCTCAGGCGTCGCATCCTATCTAAAGGAGAAGAATCCGGCCGTCGCGGTGATCGGCGCCGAGCCGGCGGGCTCACCGTCGATGTACGAGTCCCTGAAGCAGGGACGGATCGTCCCGCTCGATGAGATCAACACCTTCGTCGACGGGGCCGCGGTGCGCAAGGTCGGACAGCGCACCTTCGATCTCTGCCGGCGATACGTCGACCGGGTCGTCATCGTGCCGGAGGGCAAGGTCTGCACGACCATGATCGAGCTCTACCAGAACGAGGGCATCATCACCGAGCCGGCCGGGGCGCTCGCCCTTTCCGCGCTCGACGACGTAGCCGAGGAGATTCGCGGCAAGACGGTGGTTTGCATCCTGAGCGGCGGCAACAACGACGTTCTCCGCTACCCCGAGATCCTCGAGCGGAGCCTCGTCTATCAAGGCCGCAAGCACTACTTCATCATCGAGTTCGCCCAGAAGCCAGGCCAGCTGCGCCAGTTCGTCGACGACGCCCTTGGCCCGACGGACGATATCGTCCGCTTCGAGTACATCAAGAAGACGAACAAGGAACGCGGGGCAGCCCTGGTCGGCATCGAGCTGAAGGACAG
>DATNKF010000488.1:0-12159 GCA_035603555.1 Allostellaceae bacterium | reverse complement strand
ATCGACATCAGCCGCGCCTGGAGGGCGGCGAGCCCGAACGGTACGTCGACAAGCCAGCGCTTGCGACGGATCTCGCTCAACAGCAGCTCGAGGAGGTCGCGGAAGGTGTACACTTTGGGACCGCCGAGCTCGTAGGTGTGGCCCGCCGTCGCCGGATCCTCGAGGCATTTGAGGGCGGCGTCGGCGACGTCGCCGACATAGACCGGCTGAAACCGGGTTTCGCCGCCGCCGATCAGCGGCAATACCGGCGAGATCATCGCCATCGCGGCAAAACGGTTGAAGAATTGATCCTCCGGGCCGAACACGATCGAAGGACGCAGGATCGTTACCGTCGGAAAGGCGTCGCGCACCGCCCGCTCGCCGGCGGCCTTGGTTCGGGCATAAGCCGAGGTCGAGCGCGGATCGGCGCCGATCGCCGAAATATGGACGAAGCGCTCGACCCCGGCCTCCCGAGCAAAGCCGGCGAGCCGGCCGGGCCCGATATGGTGCGCCAGCTCGAAGGTCTGCGACCCGCTCTCACGCAGAATCCCGACGCAGTTGACCAGCGCGTCGTTGCCGGCGAGGAAGGCAGACAGCAGCCTCTCGTCGCCGATCGCAACGTTCAAGGGGACGATCTGTCCGACATCGCCCATGGGCTTGAGGAACTTCGCTTCCTCGGCGTGGCGGCAGCCAACGGTGACGACCTCGCCGCGGGCGGCGAGCCGCTTGACAATGTAACGGCCGATAAAGCCCGACCCGCCGAGCACCGCGGTGCGGCGATTTCTCATTGTCTCCCCCGCTGGTCGCAGCCCGCTGGCGCGCCGAATTCCGGCCCTCTATAACCCAGGGCCGGCCGACAACCCAAGGAACCGAACGATGCCAGCGCAGCACCTTCTTACCAACGAATTCCGTGTCCCGGACCGGATGAGGGCTTGGGTGCTAGGCGGGCCGGACGAGATCCTCCTCGTCGACAAGCCGGTGCCGCAACCGGCCACGGCCGAGGTGCTGGTGCGAATCGACGCCGTGGCAATCTGCGCGACCGATCTCGAGATTCTCCGCCACGGCGTCCCCGCCATGGTCGAGGGCGGTCTTCCGTTCCACAAGAACTTCACGATCGGCCACGAATATATGGGGACGGTCGTCAAGCTCGGGCCGGCGGTCGACGAGTTCGGGATCGGCGATCGCGTCACGGTCGAAGTCCACGCCGGCTGCGGCCGCTGCGAGCGTTGCCGGCAGGGAATGTATACCTCCTGCCTCAACTATGGCGACGTGACAAAGGGACATCGCGCCAACGGCTTCACGACCGATGGCGGGTTTGCCGAATACGCCGTCAACCACGTCAATACGCTCGTCCATGTGCCGGACGACATGACGGACGAGGAAGCCACGCTCGTCGTCACCGCCGGCACCTCGATGTATGGGCTCGACGTACTTGGCGGCCTGATCGCCGGCGAAGGGGTGGTGGTGACCGGACCCGGGCCGATCGGGCTGCTCGGGATCGCCGTCGCCAAGGCGCTCGGCGCGGACCCGGTGATCCTCACCGGTACCAGGGATACGAGGCTCGAGCTCGGCAGGAAGCTCGGCGCCGATCACGTGATCAACGCCCACCGGGAGAATCCGGTTGACGCGGTCAAGCGCTTCACCGGGGGTAGAGGGGTCCAGTTCGTCGTCGAATGTTCGGGGGCACCCGAAGCGCTCAACGAGGCCGCGCAAATGGTCAACCGCGGCGGCCGGATCTGCCTGGCTGCATTCCCGCAAGATCCGGTCCCGGTGGATCTCGCCTATCTGGTGCGCAACAACATCTATGTCTTCGGGATTCGCGGCGAGGGCCAGAGCGCCACGCGCCGGGCCATGGCCCTGATGAAGCAGAAGCGGTTCGACGCCCGGCTGATCCACACTCACACCTTTCCTCTGGCGGAGCTGCCAACCGCCCTCAAATACGCCCGCGAGCGAATCGAAGACGCGATCAAAGTCGTGGTCAAAGCCGCCTTGTGAGTTGCGTTGACAGCGGCGGATGCCGGGCTTATTTGCGGATGTCCGCGGAGGCCCAGGTGGCGGAATTGGTAGACGCGCTAGATTCAGGTTCTAGTGGGCGAAAGCTCGTGGAAGTTCGAGTCTTCTCCTGGGCACCACCTCTGAATGGAGGAACCGCGGCTCAACGCTGCGCGGAATGACCCACAAGCTGTACCACAGCGATCTTCCCGAAGGCGTCGGATTCGGGGCGGCCGTCGCCGTCGATACCGAGGCGATGGGGCTCAATCCGCATCGCGACCGGTTGTGCCTGGTGCAGCTCTCGGCGGGGGACGGGGACGCGCATCTTGTGCAACTGGCACCCCATGATTACGCGGCGCCGCGTCTCAAGCGCCTGCTCGCCGACCCCGGTGTGACCAAGCTGTTCCACTTCGCGCGCTTCGATCTGGCCATGCTCTACCGCTATTTGGGTGTCATGGCGGCGCCGGTTTATTGCACCAAGATCGCCTCACGGCTGGCGCGCACTTTCACTGACCGTCACGGGCTTCGCGATTTGTGCAAAGATCTTCTGAACGTCGATCTGTCGAAGCAGCAGCAGAGTTCGGATTGGGGTACGCCCAACCTGAGCGATGAGCAGCTTCGCTACGCTGCCTCGGACGTGATCCATCTCCATGCTCTGCGCGCCCGCCTCGACGCGATCTTAACCCGCGAGCGACGCGAGGGGCTGGCTCACGCCTGCTTCGAATTTTTGCCCCATCGCGTTCTGCTTGATCTCGAGGGCTGGCTGGAGCAAGACATCTTCGCGCATTAGCCGCGCCATCGAAGGCGGAGGGGGAATCTTTTCGATGCCGGTTCACCGCAGTTCGGCTGCGACGGTGTGGCAGGCCGTTGCCCTTCCCGCAGAGCCGAGCGATAAGCCCGATTTGGACGTAGCCCGCAGAGTGATCCGGGCCGAGATCGAAGGGCTCAAAGGGTTAGCGGAGGCACTGGACGGCGCGTTCGAGACCGCCGTCGGCGCATTCGCCGCGGTGCGTGGTCGGGTCATCGTAACCGGGGTCGGCAAGAGCGGTCATGTCGGCCGCAAAATCGCTGCCACTCTGGCGTCTACGGGCACGCCGGCTCAGTTCGTTCATCCCGTCGAAGCAAGTCACGGCGACCTCGGCATGATCGGGGCCGGGGATGCGATCCTCGCTCTTTCGAATTCGGGCGAAACCAGCGAGCTCGCAGACATCGTCGCCTATTCCAGTCGCTTCGGGATTCTGCTGGTCGCGATCACCGGAGGGGCGCGATCGACGCTCGCCGGCGCGGCCGATGTCGCCTTGTTGCTGCCCATAGCGCCCGAGGCCTGCCCGATGGGGCTGGCGCCGACGACCTCGACGACGATGATGATGGCCCTCGGCGATGCCCTGGCGATTGCGCTGCTCGAGCGCAAAGGCTTCTCTCCGGCAGACTTTCAGCGCTTCCACCCCGGCGGGAGACTGGGGCGGCGGCTGCTCCGGGTACGAGATATCATGCATGTCGGGGATGAGATCCCACTCGTTTCGTCCGCGGCACGCATGTCCGAGGCGATCTTGGTGATGACGGCAAAGAGCTTTGGCTGCGCCGGCATATGCGATCCACAGGGACGGCTAATCGGCGTCATCACCGACGGTGACTTGCGCCGGCACATGGACGAAGCGCTGCTCAGCAAGATGGTCCAAGAAGTCATGCACCGCCGCCCGAAGGCGATAGCAGCAGCGGCGCTGGCGGCGGACGCATTGGGAATCATGAACCGCTTCGCGATCACCTCTCTTTTCGTCATCGAGGACGGCAACCGACCGGTCGGCTTCCTCCACATGCACGACTGCCTGCGAGCGGGGGTTGCGTGAGGAGCAAAGGTTGCCCCGGTCGATGAGTGCTGTAGAGCAGCAAATGGCACCGTCCCCTGTTGCGGTAGCTGTGAGGTCGACCCTCCCTATCGTGCCGGGGCAATTGCCGACCGCCACCGACCGCTACAGCCGCTGGGTGGCGCTCTTAAAAGTGGTCTTGCCTGTGATTGGCGTGGCGCTGCTGTGCCTAGTCTCCATCTGGCCTCGGCTTCCCCTGCTCCTGGAGAGCGTACGGGCTGGGTTTCCCGCGATCGATCTGCGCGAGGCGCGCGAATTGCGGATGATTGGCCCCCGGTATGCCGGACTGGATCAGTACAATCGACCCTATGTCGTGACAGCCGCGATCGGCCGCCAAGTGCCAGACCGGAACGATGTAATGGCGCTGGAACGACCGCGGGCCGCAATGACTGTTCACGGCGGGGCATCGGTAATAGTTACGGCCGCAACCGGTGTATACCAGTCGCAAGCGCAGTTGCTGGACCTGTTTGAGGACGTCAACCTGCTCCACCAAGATGGCACCCGGTTCGTGACCCGGCGGGCGCATCTCAACGCCTCGGACAACACCGCTGAGGGTCACGAACCCGTCGAAGGGCATGGACCCTCGGGCGACATCACCGGGGAAGGTTTTCTTATCCTATCGAAGGGCGAGACGATCATATTCACCGGCCAATCGAGCCTGGTGTTGCGAGGGGTGAAGCCGGATGCACCGGCGACTGCACCCCCCGCGCTGCCTGCCGAGGTGGAAAAGTTAGCCGCGCAAATCGAAGCCAACCCTGGGGCTCTACCTGTAGCTATGCCGATGCCGGCCCTTCACCCGGGCGCGCTCGGAAAGCCGACACACGTGAAGCCGGCCGACAGGTCTGCCGCCGCCGCGAAACCCCGGCCCGCCGGGCGGCATGTCCCAAGAACCTCGTTGGACAGCGCACCCTCTGCGCCGAAACAGAAGCACTATGGCGACTGAACATTTCTGCAGCGTACAGTTCTCCGCCCCTGTGACACCGGGCGACCCGCCCGGAAATGAAATGCTCCGGCGGCCGCTCGGTCTCGGCCTCGCGATGCTGCTCGTGGGCCTATCCTCGGGCCCGTTTCCGCTTGCCGCTCAAGGGCTGGGCCTCGGTGCTGTTTCCGAGGATCGGCCGATCGCCATCTCGGCCGCGTCCGGTATCGAGTGGCAGCAGGATGCCCAAGTCTACATCGCCCGCGGCAACGCCGTAGCCAAGCGGGGCAAAACCGAGGTGTTTGCCGACACGCTGACCGCCCATTATCGCCCGAGTAAGGCGGCAGGAGGCGACACCGAGGTCCATCGCCTCAACGCAGACGGGCATGTCACGATCAGGGGAGAGACGCAGACTGTCGTCGGTGAACAGGCCGTCTGGGATGTCGATCAGCAGATGGGCATCGTCACCGGCAAGGCGTTGAAGCTCACCACGGCAACCGACGTGGTTACAGCGCGCGACAGCCTCGAATGGTACGACCAGAAGCAAATCGCGGTCGCCCGCGGCGATGCGGTCGCGATAAAAGAGAACGTTAAACGCATCCGGGCCGACGTGCTGACGGCTCATATGACCAAGGACAAGCCAAAGCCCGCCCTGGCCGCGCCTGTGGCACCACCGGGAAAACCGGCGGCAACCAAGCCGGGCGCCGGGGCGGGACCGCCCGGCGCCAACGATGAAAGCTCCCGGATCAGTCGGGTCGACGCCCTGGGCAATGTTCTCGTGTCGACTGCGACCGACATCGGCCGCGGTGACTACGGCGTTTATAATGCCGATACCGGGATCGTCACCCTGCTCGGTAATGTGACCATTACCCGCGGCGAAAACGCGATCAGGGGCCAATACGCCGTGGTCGATCTGAACAACAACGTCAGCCGCATGATGCCCACTGCCGGCAAACCGGGTTCGCCGGGCGCGCGTGTCGAAGGCCTGTTCATTCGGCAGGATCGGTCTGGGACCGCTGGATCTTCCCCGGGGCCCCAAAAGCCGTGACGACCGGCTCGGCGCGAGACGGCTGGTCTGGAGCGGTTCCGGAGAATCGGCCACGGCTCGTCGCCGGCAATCGCGGTCTGTTGGGCCAGGGGCTCGGAAAAAGCTTCAAGCGCCGGCCGGTGCTGCGGAACGTGAACGTCTCCGTGCAGCGCGGCGAAGCGGTGGGCCTGCTCGGGCCGAACGGCGCCGGCAAGACGACCTGCTTCTACATCGTCACCGGGCTCATCGCGGCCGACACAGGGGTCGTCACTCTAGACGGGCGCGATATCACGGATCTGCCGATGTATCGCCGCGCCCGGCTCGGCATTGGCTATCTGCCGCAGGAAGCGTCAATATTCCGTGGCCTTACCGTCGAGCAGAATATCCGCGCCATCCTCGAAATTGCAGAGCCGGCGCCGGATGTGCGCGACGCAATGCTCGAGTCGTTAATGGCCGAGTTCTCGATAACCCATCTCCGGCGCACGCCAGCAATGGCGCTTTCGGGCGGCGAGCGTCGACGGTGCGAGATCGCCAGAGCGCTCGCGACCCAGCCCCATTTCATCTTGCTCGATGAGCCTCTGGCCGGCATCGATCCGATAGCGGTCGCCGAAATCCGCGATCTTGTTGCCCACCTGAAGGATCGCGGAATAGGGGTGTTGATCACCGACCACAACGTGCGCGAGACCCTCGAGATTGTCGATCGGGCCTATATCCTGCACGAGGGCCGCGTGCTTATGGAGGGTAAGCCCGCTGAAATCGTCACTAATGACGATGTGAGACGCGTTTACCTGGGAGAGAGGTTTAGCCTATAAGCCGCTCCGAACGGAGCGGAATGTGAACAGGACCGGTTTTTCACAACGGCTTGAACTGCGGCAGTCGCAGAGCTTGGTGATGACGCCGCAGCTGCAGCAGGCGATCAAAATGCTGCAGCTCTCGAACCTCGAACTGAGCAATTTCATCGATGGCGAGATACAGCAGAACCCGTTGCTGGAAAGGCACGAGCCGGGAGGCGGGGACGCGGCGCCGGGTAATTCCGGTGAGCGTGAGGCGCCGCGGCCTGTGGAACTGCCCGAGCGGCTTACCGGCGACTTCACCCCTGACACGGCCGAGCATTGGCAGCCCGAATGGGGCGATGAGGGGGACCGCTCGGTGGACTTCGGCGGCGAACCTCAATTGTGGCCCGGCCGCAATGGAGGGCAAGGTGCGGCGGCATACCATCCCCAGCTAGATCAGACCGCAACCTGGCCGCGCACCCTGCGCGAACACCTGCTCGAGCAGATTGGTGCCGATCTGAGCGATCCCGGCGACCGGGTCATCGCGGTGCACCTCCTCGATTTGCTTGATGAAGCGGGCTATCTGCGGGCTCCGCTCGACGGTGTGGCACAAATCCTGGGATGCGAGGTCGGGCGAATCGGGGCGGTGTTGGCTCGTCTCCACCAATTCGATCCAGCCGGCGTATTCGCCCGTGATCTCAAAGAGTGTTTGGCTCTGCAATTGCGCGACCGGAATCGGTTCGATCCCGCAATGCAGGCTCTGCTCGATCACCTGCCGCTGCTCGCCGCCCGCAACATCGCCGCGCTGGTTCGGGTGTGCCAGGTCGATGCTGTCGATGTCGTCGATATGATCGCCGAGATCAAATCGCTCGACCCGCGGCCGGGGCTCGCCTTCGATCCGCCGCTGGCGCAGCCCGTGGTGCCCGATATCCTGCTTCGGGCGCAACCCGAAGGCGGCTGGATCGTCGAGCTCAACAGCGAAACCCTGCCTCGCGTCCTCGTCAACAACCGCTATTATGCCCGGGTCCGCGAAGCGACCCGAAGCAAGGCCGAGCAGGATTACCTTACCGAGCGCCTCGCCGCCGCGAATTGGCTGGTAAAATCGCTGCACCAGCGCGCAACCACGATCCTCAAGGTTGCCGCTGAGATCGTCCGTCACCAAGACGCCTTCCTTCGTCACGGCGTACCGTCGTTGCGACCGCTGATCCTGCGCGAGATCGCCAATGCGATCGGCATGCATGAGAGTACGGTCAGCAGGGTGACCAGCAACAAATACATAGCCACGCCGCGAGGCGTCTATGAGCTCAAATATTTCTTTAATTCGGCGATCCCGGCATCGGATGGAAACGGCGCGCATTCGGCGGAGGCGGTTCGCCATCGAATTCGCGCTCTGATTGACGGCGAACTCCCGGACGGCACCCTCTCGGACGAGCGTATCGTCGAGCTTCTGGAGCACGAGGGGGTCGATATTGCTCGCCGCACCGTCGCCAAGTATCGCGAGGCGATGCGAATCCCCTCTTCGGTGCGGCGCCGCCGAGAGAAGTTGCTTGCGCTTTGAATCGCCGGATTAGGATCCCGCCCCTTGACGCGTGCCGGCGCGTTCCCACCTTCGATCCCCAGGGGGCTCGATCTCGTCCCAGCTTCGGCGGGAAGAGGTAATCGTATCCATGCAACTCACGATCACGGGCAAGCAGACCGACACCGGCGATGCGCTGCGGCGTCACGTTGAAGCCAGTCTCGGCTCGATTCTGGGAAAATATTTCAAGACGGCGATCGAAGCGCATGTGGTGTTCTCGAAGGAGGCTCACATGAGCCGTGCGGAGATTTCGCTCCACATTGGACGCGGAATCGTGGTCAATGCTGGCGCTGCCGCGCTCGAGACCTACACGGCCTATGATGCCGCCGCCGAGCGTATCGCCAAGCAGCTGCGGCGCTACAAAAGGCGCTTGCGTGACCACCACGCAAAGGCGCGCGAACCCATGGAAGCAAGCGAACGCGCTCGAGACTATGTCTTGGCTCCGATCGCCGAGGAGCCGGAGGAGGATGCCGGCGGCGGACCGGCGGTCATCGCCGAAATGAGCACCGTGTTGCCCAATCTGACGGTTAGCGAGGCGGTCATGCGCATGGATCTCGCGGATACGCGGGTGCTGTTGTTTCGCAACCGCTCGCACGGCGAGCTCAATCTCGTCTATCGGCGTGCGGACGGCAATATCGGGTGGATCGATCCGGAACTCGATCCCACCCGGCCCACGCGTCACCGCGAGGCTTGATTTCTCGATTGGTGATGGAGATCGCCGACCTGATTACGCCGCGCAGCGTGGTTGCTCAGCTGCGCGCAACCAACAAGAAGCAGGCGCTGCAGGAGCTGGCGAAACGAGCTGCCGCGCTGACCGGGGTCCCGGAGCGGACGATTTATGACGTCTTGATCGAGCGCGAGCGGCTCGGCACCACCGGGATCGGGATGGGGATAGGGATCCCGCACGGCAGGCTCCCCGGACTTGACCGGCTCTGCGGGGTTTTCGCCCGCCTCGAGCGGCCGGTTCCCTTCGAGGCAATCGACGACCAGCCGGTCGACTTGATCTTTCTTCTGCTGGCGCCCGAAGCTGCCGGATCCGACCACCTGAAAGCACTGGCGCAGGTGTCGCGGCTGTTACGCGATCGTGCAATCTGCGAGAAGCTGCGCGGGACCGACAACGCGGACGCGCTCTACGCTCTCTTAACCGATCGCGCCTCCAGCCGGGCGGCGTGAGGGCATCACCGTCGGGTTCGGTCTAATGGACGCTGAGCGGCTCGAGGTCGTGCTGGCGCACCGTTACGAGAGCAACCTCGCGGTTGGCAAAAAACGCGATCTGTGTGCCGTCGGCGGCATGGACGGCATAACCGAGCTCGCCGTCGCCGACCGCGCGCTTGACGTAGGCAATGTCCTGCATACCGAAGAGCGCCAGCTCTTTCGTCGACATATGTCGAATTCTTTCGCTCTGGTTCATCGAATTCTTCCAACTGCGCTCGATGCGCGCTCCAGGGTTTCCGCGAGCGCGCCGCTCGGAGAGCGCTGGGACTCGCCCGTAATCTCGATCGTGCGCACCCGGCTCTCGACCTCGGGACGGACCAAATCAATGTGGAGCAGCCCGTTATCCAGCCGCGCGCCCCTCACTTCGATCCCTTCCGCTAGGACAAAGGAGCGCTGGAACTGGCGCGCGGCGATGCCGCGGTGCAGATAAACCCGCTGCGGATCGTCTGCCTGCTTGCCGCGGACGACGAGCTGGTTGTCTTCGATCGTGATGTTGAGGTCGCCCATGGCGAAGCCTGCCACCGCGAGGGTGATGCGCAGAGCGTTCTCGCCGAGCTGTTCGATGTTGTAGGGAGGATATCCGTCGCTCGAAATCTTGCTGACCCGATCGAGCGCACGTTCGAAATGGTCGAACCCCAAGAGCAGCGGCGAATTGAACAGCGACAATCGTGACATGTGCTTCTCCTCGTCGGTGAGCGAGAGCCGCGAAGCGGACCCGATTCGGCGCCCGATCGCATCGAGAGTGATGACGAAGTATTTGGGCGCGGCGCGTCGGCAATCAAGCGAATGTCCGTTGGGCGCTTCCCCGGTGACCTGGCCGATTAGCGTCGCCTCTGGAGCGACCCCATCGCCGACGATATTCCGATCAACGAGTGTTTTTGCCGGCGCGACGGCACCCCATATTTGTGCTACGTTGAGTTCCCTTGAGAATTTTGAGCAGGGAGAGCGATGTCGAGACGATTGATGAACTGGCGCATTCTTCTGGCGCTGTTCGTTTGCGCGAGCGTGGCACTGGCGCCGGCGCTCGCGGACGCGCGCGCCGGCAGCTCTTCCGGCGGCCGCTCGTCGAGCATGGGCAGTCGAGGGGTTCGCACCTATGAGAATAACAGCGCGCAGCCGTTGAGCCGCAGCGTGACGCCGCCCCCCGCTACAGCGGCGCAGCCGGGGTTTGCCCCGAGCCCGGCATATGGCGGCGGCGGGAGCTTCTTCCAGCGCCATCCGTTTTTAACCGGGCTGGCCGGCGGCTTTATCGGCTCGTGGCTGTTCGGGCATATGGGCTACGCAGCGGACGGCACAGGGGGAGGATCAGGTCTCGGCATGATCCTGCAGCTGCTGATCGTCGGTCTGCTGATCTACTTCGCAATACGCCTTTTCCGCGGCCGAGCGCTCTTCGGCGGCGGGGCACGGGGCGCGCCCTTTACGCCACCTCGTTCGGCCGGAGCCGCGGCGGCCCCGGCGCGGCGCGATCGCGACATCAACCTTTCCGATGCCGATCTCAACGCCTTTCAGGAGATCCACGCGGCGGTTCAGGAGGCCTGGAGTGCCAGTGATCTGGGGCGCCTGCGCCGCCTGATGACGCCGGAGATGCTCAGCTATTTTTCCGAGGAGCTGACCCGCAACGCGAGTCAGGGCACGCAGAACACTGTCTCCGATGTGCAGCTCGTGAAGGGCGATTTGTTGGAAAGCTGGGACGAGGGCGACCTGCAATACGCCACCGCTCATATGCGCTGGCGTGCCCTCGATTATGTCGTCCGTCTCGGACGTTCGGCCGGCGACCCGGATTACATCGTCAGCGGCGACCCGCGCACCCCGGTCGAGGCCGAAGAGGTGTGGACGTTCGTGCGCCGGCCCGGCGGCAATTGGCTGCTGTCGGCAATCCAGCAAGTCTGACCGGAGCATCGCCACGGCCATCCCGCCTCGGGCGACGCCCCGATCTCCCCCCGGGGGGGAAGCCTTCGAACGTACCTCCGGGTCGCTCGCGGTGGTAGTGCGGTTCCGCCACGCAATGCCAGCATGAACCTGCAGCAATATCGCCCCTAACGCGACGCCGACGGCTGGGCCATGCTGCTGAGGCTCGTCGCGTAACTCAGCATCGCCGGCGGCACATCGGCGTAGCTCACTCAAGGTGTCGATGCTGGTCATCTGCAAGGAGCGGAAGAACCCGCCGGCCAGGAGCGCCAGAAAAACCACCAGATGCGGCGTCTTCGGGCGAAACGGGCAGTAGCCGAACAGAAATAGCGCGCTGATCACCGCGTCGCCGACCAACACGATGCGAAACCCCAGGGTGCGGATGATCCGCGCGCTGTCATCTTCATCGTCGTGGCACCGGCGGCGCTGGCGAAAGTCGACAGGCCGGAGGAGAGCGCATCGAGCCCGAACCCGACCTGCAGCATCAGCGCCCCGCCGATCCCCACACGATCCGGGCGGCGACCAAGGCGCCGAGCGAATTGGCCATGCCGCAACCAATCGAACCCATGTGAAGACGACGATCGCCAGGCTGAACGCCCGCCGCGCCCGAACCGGTCGGCGGTCCAGCCGCTGATCGGGATGAACACGGCGAGGCTCAGCAGGCAACGGCCAGCGGCACCAGAACCGGGCGACCCGCCGGATCGGACCTCGCCACAGGCTCTTCCAGCGTAACAATGACAAAAATACCTCCGGCGTCGAAGCCCGGATGACCTGTTCGACCGTCCGTTTTATCTATCCCCTTTTTCGGGAGAAGGGATGACATTCTGCATCAGCAGAAAAAGCTGGCGCGTCGCGTTTTCGGCTCTCGTTGTGCTCAGCGCCTGCACGAGCACGCCGACGGTCGT
>DATNKF010000487.1:0-5439 GCA_035603555.1 Allostellaceae bacterium | reverse complement strand
ACATCGCCCGAATAGCCGAGGGCGACGCACAGATCACCATTGGCAAGATCGTTGATATATTGCGAAGAGTGGAACTTGCGGATGTAGGGGCGGACCTTTTCAAGGACTGCCAGCGCCTTGTCGAGGTCGCCCAAATCGCGGCTCTTCGGATCGAGCCCGAGATAGGCGAGCGCCGCCGGGAAGACCTCCTGCGGGGTATCGAGCAGCGAGATCCCGCAGGGGGCGAGCTTCGCCGCGACCGCCGGATCGAAGATCAGCGCGAAACTGTCCCCCCGCGCCGCTTCACCTAACGCGGCATGGAGCTGGGTCTCGTTGTAGCCGATCCCGGTGAAGCTCCACAGATAGGGCGCGCCGTGTGCGTTCTCCGGGTCGGCCGCAGCGACCAGATCGAGGATGCGCGGGTCGAGGTTCTGCCAATTTGGCAACTTGGACCGGTCGAGCGTCCGGTAAACCCCAGCCGCAATCTGGCGCGCCATGAACGGACTCGCCGAGGGAACCACCACGTCATATCCCGACCGGCCGGACAATAACTTTGCCTCGAGCACCTCGTTGCCGTCATAGACGTCGTAGGTGACCTTGATCCCGGTCTCGGCGGTAAACTTGGGGATTGTGTCGGGCGCGATGTAGTCCGACCAGTTATAGACGTTGAGCCGCGGCTCCTCGGCCATCGCCGTGCCGGCGCAGAGCATGGCTGCTAAGGCAAAAACCAGCCAGCCGACGGAACACAGCCTCATATACCGGCCATACAACAGCCGGCCCGCGGCTTGTCAATGCTCGCCCTGCGCAGGCGCGGCCGAGTATACCGCGAGCGCAGCCAAAGCCGGTCTGCGGCGCGATCCCGCTCCGGAGCGCCTCCTAAGGGACCGCGCTCAGATTAGGCCGCGGGGCGGATCGCGACTTCCTTGACTTCGCGGCCGACGAAGGGCTCGAACTCGGCGAAATTGGCGGCAAAGCGCCGGGTCAGCTCGCGGGCGGTTTCGTCATAGGCCCGCTTGTCGGACCAAGTGCTGCGCGGGTCGAGCACCTCGCTCGGAACTTCCGGGCAGGCCTCGGGCACGAACATCCCGAAATTGGCGTCCTTGCGTACTGGTGCCGTGGCGAGGCGTCCGTCGAGCGCCGCGCGCAGCAGCGCGCGAGTATGGGCTATCGGCATGCGCTTCCCGACGCCATAGGTGCCGCCTGACCAGCCGGTGTTGACGAGCCAGCACTGCGCTCCATGCTCCTTGATGCGCGCACCCAGCATCTTGGCGTAGACCGCCGGGTGGCGCGGCATGAAAGGGGCCCCGAAGCAGGTCGAGAAGGTCGCCTCGGGCTCGTTGCTGAGGCCCTTTTCGGTGCCTGCGACCCGTGCCGTGTACCCCGACAGGAAATGGTACATCGCCTGCTCGGCGCTGAGCTTGGCGATCGGCGGCATGACCCCGAAGGCGTCCGCGGTCAGCATGACAACATTCTTCGGATGGGGCCCCTGCCCCTTCGGATCGGCGTTGGGGATGAAATCGATCGGGTAGCAGGCTCGCGTGTTCTCGGTCAGCGTCTGATCGTCGACGTCGACCATCCGCGTCTCCGGATCGATCACGACGTTTTCGAGCACCGTCCCGAAGCGGCTGATCGTCGCATAGATCTCGGGCTCGGCCGTCGGCGACAAATTGATGACCTTGGCGTAGCAGCCGCCCTCGAAATTGAAGATGCCCTTAGGGCTCCAGCCGTGTTCATCATCGCCGATCAGGGTGCGTGAGTTGTCGGCCGACAGCGTCGTCTTGCCGGTGCCGGAGAGCCCGAAGAAGATCGCGCAGTCGCCCTTTGGGCCGACATTGGCCGAGGCATGCATCGGCAGGACGTCGCGCGCGGGCAATACGAAATTGAGGTAGCCGAACACCGATTTCTTGATCTCGCCGGCATAGGCGGTGCCGCCGATCAGCACCAGCCGCTCGGCGAAATTCACGAAGATGAAGACATCGGAATTGATCAGGTCGAGCTCGGGAATGGCTAAGAATTTCGGGGCGTGCAGGATCGTAAAGGCCGGCTCGAACCCTTCGAGCTCGCTCGCCGGTGGGCGGATGAACATGTTGCGCGAAAAGAGGCTGTGCCAGGCGCTGTCGGTCACCACCCGGACCGGCAGGCGGTAGGCCGGATCGGCCCCGGCATAGAGGTCCTGGACAAAGAGCTCGCGCCCCTGGAGGTAGGCGAGCATGCGCTGGTGCAGGCTGGCGAAGCGTTCTGGATCAACGGGTTGGTTGATCTGGCCCCACCATACGGTGTCCCTGGTGCCGGGCTCTTCGACGATGTACTTGTCCCGCGGCGTCCGCCCGGTATAGAGGCCGGTGGAGACCGAGAAGCTGCCGCCGAAAGCCAGCTCTCCCTCGCCGCGCCTGATCGCATGTTCGTAGAGTATCGGTATCGACTGGTTCCAATGCTGTGTCCCGAGATGGCGCATGCCCTGCCGATCGAGCCCGAAACGGCTCTTGGCCCCGGTCATCGGATCGTCCTTTTCATGCCGTCTCCTCCCTGGATGACCAAGCCCGCACAGCGCGTCCCTTGGTTTGCGCCGTAGCACAACGGGGCGACTGTGTCAAAGTTCCCTCAACGGGTGCGCGTTACTGGCGCGCCATCCCGGCGAGTTGGACGAGGGCCGCTTGCGCCGCTTGCGGGGTCAGGACCGGCACCGAGACCGGGGCGGCGAAGTCGAGCCGCGCGGTTTCGCCGCCGCACCGCAGGTCGATCCCTTCCGGATCAATGCCGGTCATTTGCCATCCCGTGCCGGTGCGGCCGAGCAGGTGGTGAGCATACCGCGCAATGGCGTCGCCATGGTCTTCGTTCATGTGTTTCAGGATCTCCGGCTCGGCCGCCGCGAGCACCCCGACATCGCCCGCGAACAGCAAGTCGCCGCGGTCGATCCAGTCTATCCGGCCGAACCCGGCAACGAGGTGCCCGCGCTCGACCTCCACCCGGTAGAGATGGAAGTCACGAAAGCCGGCGTAGCCCGCACTCGTCGGGTGATGAGCGATGAAGCGCGCAAGGCAACGCCGATCGTCGGTCGGCTGGGCACGCCCGAGCAGGGTCAGCCGAGGCCCGGTCAGCGGATCGGGGTGGCCCTCGGTTGCATCGAGCAGCAGCGAGACCCGCGGGTCGAAGGCGATGTTGCGGCTGTGCTGGGCCAGGTCGGAGAGCAGCAACAGCGGACTCGCATCGAGATCGACCGCGAGCAGCACGAGGGAGGCATAGGGGGCGCCGCCGAGGCTGGTGGCCAGAGCCGCGCGGATGCGGCTGCGCGCCAACCTGCGGGCGAGGGTCGCCTGAGTGGGACTCGATTGGGATTCGCTCATTCGAAGAGTGAGACGCGGCTGCGGCGGGGCGTCAAGGGCAAGCAGACCGCTCCGTAGGCGTTTTGGGGAGGCAAACGCGTCTAGACTGTATCAATTAAGGCTGCCGGGTCTTTCTTTGCCCCCTCGGGGCCATATTTATTCGCGACAGCACCCGCGCGACCGCCCCGAGGTTACCTCGGGACGAGGAAGGGGGGTTACTCGAAGTGCCGAATACGATTGCTCTTGTCGACGACGACCGCAATATCCTGACCTCGGTGTCGATAGCGCTCGAGGCAGAGGGCTTTACCGTTCGCTGCTACAGCGACGGAACCGAGGCGCTCAAGGGCCTGAGCGCCCAGCCTGTCGACATCGCCGTGCTCGACATCAAGATGCCGCGCATGGACGGCATGGAGCTGCTCAGTCAGCTGCGGCGGCAAAGCCACATCCCGGTCATCTTCCTGACCTCAAAAGACGACGAGGTCGACGAGTTGCTGGGCCTGCGCATGGGCGCCGACGACTACATCAAGAAGCCGTTTTCGCAGCGACTACTGATCGAGCGGATCCGTGCGCTGATCCGGCGCGGGGAGCTCGCGCGCGAGCGCGAGGAGTCGCAAGGCGAGCCGGTCATCGTCCGCGGCCAGCTGGTTCTGGATCCGGTGCGCCACCTGTGCACGTGGAGTGGCGCGCTGGTCGAACTCACCGTGACCGAGTTCCTGATCCTCAAATCGCTCGCCCACCGCCCAGGGCACGTCAAGAACCGCGACCAGCTGATGGATGCCGCTTACGGCGAGCACATCTATGTGGATGACCGGACAATCGACAGTCACATCAAACGGCTCCGCAAGAAGTTCAAGGCGGTCGACGCAGATTTCGCGCAAATCGAAACCCTCTATGGCGTCGGTTACCGATACCGCGATCGCTGAACCCGCCTCCCGGCTCGCGTATCGGCTCGGCCGCCGCCTTGGCCGGTGGCGACAGAGCGGCGGCGGGCGCTGGCCGATCTCGCCGCTGACCCGCCGCATCCTCGCCGTCAACGTGCTGGCGCTGGCGCTGCTTGCCGGCGGATTTCTCTACCTCGGCAAGTACCAGGCGAGCCTCGTCAGCCAGCAAATCGAAGCGTTGAAAATGCAGGGCGAGGTCTTTGCCGCGGCCCTTGGTGAAGGCGCTGTCCTCGACTCGGTCGACGAGGGAGAGATCCTGCTTCCCGATCTCGCCCGGCAAATGATGCGCCGGCTCGTTGAGCCGACGCGCGCGCGGGCGAGGCTTTTCGACACTAAGGGCGACATCATCGCCGACAGCCACGTCCTGCGCGGTCCGGGCGACAGCGTTCAGGTGCTTGAATTGCCGCCTCCGGACGCAAGAGGCGCCTTCATGCGGATTGCCGACAGCGCCTATGACTGGGTCGTCGACAAGCTGCCGCGCCGAAAACGCTACCCGACGTATTTCGAGAGCGCTTCACCGCGGGCCGAGGATTACGCCGAGGTCACCCGCGCGCTGCTTGGAGAAACCGGTTCGGCAATCCGGAGCGACCCGGCGAGCAATGGGCTCGTGCTCAGTGTCGCGATCCCGATCCAGCGCTACAAGCAAGTGCTCGGCGCGGTAATGCTGTCGACCAACAGCAGCGAGATCGAGGAGGCAGTACGCACCGTCCGCTTGGAACTGCTGCGGATTTTCGGTGTGGCACTGCTGGTTACGGTGCTGCTGTCGTTCTACCTCGCTGGCACGATCGCACGCCCGATTCGCCGGCTGGCGGCCGCCGCGGAGCGCGCGCGGGGCCGCGGCGCCCGCGTCGAAATTCCGGATTTCACCCGGCGCGGCGATGAGATCGGCGATCTTTCGGGCTCGCTGCGTGAGATGACCGACGCCCTGTGGCAGCGCATGAGCGCCATCGAGAGCTTCGCTGCCGATGTCGCGCACGAGATCAAAAACCCGCTGGGTTCGCTGCGCAGCGCTGTCGAGACCGCGGTGCGGATCGAGGATCCGGCAAACCAGCGGCGGCTGATGGCAATCATCCTCGACGACGTCGAGCGGCTCGATCGCCTGATTACCGACATCTCCGACGCTTCTCGTCTCGACGCCGAGCTCGGCCGCCTCGAAATGACCCCGATCGATGTCGCCGCGATGCTGGCAGCTCTCG
>DATNKF010000486.1:0-2782 GCA_035603555.1 Allostellaceae bacterium | reverse complement strand
CCGACGCGCACTTGCCAGCATGGGCGTCTACGTCTTCACCGCCGAGTTCCTATACTCCGAACTCGAGCGCGATCATCGGGACGGCACATCGAGCCACGATTTCGGCAAGGATATCATCCCGCACCTCGTGAGCCGGGATCTCGCCGCCGCTCATTCCTTTGAGGACAGCTGCGTCAAGACGACGCCGGAGGCAGAAGCGTATTGGCGAGACGTGGGAACGATCGATTCCTACTGGTCGGCCAATATCGATCTCGTCATGCCGGTTCCCTCGCTCGACATCTACGATCGCGATTGGCCGATCTGGACCTATCAGCAGCAGGTCCCGCCGGCGAAGTTCGTCTTCGACGACGTCGACCGCCGCGGCATGGCGGTCGATTCGATGGTGTCGGGCGGGTGCATCATCTCCGGAGCCACGGTCCGAGGTTCACTGCTGTTTTCGAACTGCCGCATCAATTCGCATGCCCGGACCTCCGGGGCGGTGCTGCTCCCCGACGTCGAGGTTGGCCGCCGCGCGCGGCTCAACAAAGTCGTCGTCGATCGTGGCTGCCATATCCCAGAGGATCTCGCAATCGGCGAAGACCCGGAACTCGACGCCAGGCGCTTCTATCGGACCGACCAGGGCGTCGTTCTCGTCAACGCCGACATGCTGGCTGCCCTGGGTTAACCCCCGTTATTTCTCCTCGGCGGTGAAGACGCCCTCCCGATTGTCGGGTCGGCAAATTGCATCAGCTGAAATCGCTTCGGTCTACTCGGTTTCAAGCTCGCGGGTAAGTTGGGTCGGCCTTCCCCCACTCCATTTATACAGCGAATCTGCAGCAGGATTTCTCCTCGAGGTTGAATATCTCGATCCGCTCTGTTATGCGGGTACCGCGGCCGGCATGCGGGCGTCCGGGGCGACAAAGCCATCTTGTGCAACTTCTCGACAATGGGGCACGAGATTGCTTCGCTGCGCTCGCAATGACCGCTTGATTTTCCATATCCGCCCTTCCTGAACTCGAGCCGCGATCGGTCGGAGATTCCGCATTATTTATATGGCAATTTTCGGGACGGTGATGTTGCCATCGAGTGCTGTCTCCCGCTTCCCGACCACCGGGAGGGGCTGACGCGGCCCGAGGCGCGTACGCCATCCGGCTTGCTGCAACCTCGCAAAGCGGCGAGTGTTTTTGTCGAGACTGGAGGCGGAATGGCATCGGATCAGATTGCACCGACGAGCGCCGGATCCGGGAGCACGATCAAAGCAAAGCGGTTATCGCCCCTGGCAAAGGCGACGGCGCTCGCCGCAGATATGGTCGATGTGGCGAAGCGGCCTGAGGCCGCGCGTATCATCGGCAAATTTTACGAGCACGTGCCACCTGCCGACATCGTCGGCCGCAGCCCGCGCGACCTCTGCGGCGCGGCACTTTCGTTGTGGCGCTTGGCCGAGCGGCGCCGCCCGGGCCGGGCGAAGATTCGTGTTCACAACTCCGACCCGTTGGCAGATGGCTGGTCGTCGCCGCATACGATCGTCGAGATCGTCAATGACGACATGCCGTTTCTCGTCGATTCCGTGAGCTTGGCGATCAACGACAGCGGTCGCGTCGTCCACCTCGTCATTCACCCGATCGTGACGGTGACGCGCGACCTGCAAGGGCGGCTTCTCGAGGTTCACGATTCGGAAACGGCGGGGCATCGCGAGTCCTGGATGCACGTCGAGATCACGCGCTCATCGGATCGCGACGACCTCGCGCGACTGGCCCAGACATTGTCGGGAGTCCTCGCCGACGTCCGCGTCGCGGTCGATGACTGGCAGCCGATGCGCGAGCGTCTGAAGCAGCTCCTCGACGAGCTGTCGCGCCCGCCCTCGCCGCCGGTGCCCCCTACGGAGCTCGCCGAGGTCGAGGATTTCCTGCGCTGGCTCGACGACGACAATTTCACCTTTCTCGGCTACCGCGAGTATCTGTTTGACCGAGTGGCCGAACCGGCCCACGGACCGCTCGGGATCCTGCGTGATGAAGCTCACCCGGTGTTCGGAGGTCTTCGCGATCTGTCGGCGCTGCCTCCCGACGTTCAGAACTTCCTGCGTCGCCGCGAACTCCTGGTAATCACCAAATCGAACCGCCGCGCCACCGTTCATCGAACGGCGCTGATGGATGCGATCGGGCTGCGCCGCTTTGCCGCGAGCGGAGAGGTGGTCGGCATCCACCTGTTTCTCGGGCTGTTTACCTCGCACGCCTACAGCCGCAGTCCGGACTCGATCCCGCTGCTGCGGCTCAAGGTCCGGCGCATCGTCGAGCGCGCCGGGCTGGCGCCGGCAAGCCATGACGGCAAGGCGCTGCTGCACATTCTGGACACCTTGCCACGCGACGAGCTGCTCCAAACCGATGAAGACCAGCTGTTCGAAACAGTCATCGGCGTCCTCAATCTTGGGGAAAGGCAGCGCATCGCGCTCTTCATCCGCCGCGACCCGCTCGAACGCTTCGTCTCCTGCCTCGTCTATGTACCGCGCGAGCGCTATGACGCGGCACTCCGCGAACGTTTTGCTGCAATCCTCGCCGAGGCGTTCGCCGGTGAGCTGTCGACGTTCTACACCCACCTCGACGATTCGCCGCTGGCGCTCATCCAGTTCATCATCCGCACCACCCGGGGCAAGGTACCCGCGGTGGACGATGCGGCGCTCGAAAAGCGGCTCGCCGAGGCAGGACGCAGCTGGTCGGACAGGCTGGAGGAAGTGGCGGCGGCAGCCCTCGGCGAAGAGGAAGCGCATGCCCGGTTGCGCCGGGTATCGTCTTTTCCGATTGGCTAT
>DATNKF010000485.1:0-3408 GCA_035603555.1 Allostellaceae bacterium | reverse complement strand
TCGGCGCACTCATAGACCTCGTAGAAATGGGAGCCGGTGTCGAGGATGTTGGTGCCGCGCTCGTGGCTCCCGAGACCGGCCGCCATCATCCCGTGGAACGCCGTCATCAGCGATGCCGTGCCGTCGACCATCGCCGCGTCGACGACCTGCCCCCGGCCCGAGTGCCGTGCCTCGAGAATGCCGCAGACGAGCCCGAAGGCGAGATAGAGTGCCCCGCCCCCGAAATCGCCGATCAGGTTCAGGGGCGGGGTCGGCGGCTGACCTCGGCGGCCGAAAGCGTGCACCGCGCCGGCCAAGGCGATGTAGTTGAGATCGTGCCCGGCGGCCTGTGCCAGCGGCCCCTCCTGCCCCCAGCCGGTGACCCGGCCGTAAACGAGGCGGGGATTGCGGGCGAGGCAATCCTCGGGGCCGAGACCGAGCCGCTCGGTCACCCCTGGGCGAAACCCTTCGATCAGAGCGTCGGCGCGTTCGACGAGGCGCAGGGCGAGCGCTTTGCCGTCCGGATGCTTGAGGTCGAGCGCCAGGCATCGCCGGCCGCGCAATAGAAGGTCATAGCGCAGCGGACGCGGGACGCCGAGGTCGCTTCCGCCTGGCCGGTCGATGCGCAACACGGTGGCACCGAGATCGGCGAGCAGCATCGCGCACATCGGCCCGGGTCCGATCCCCGTCAGTTCCACTATCTTGATCCCGGCGAGCGGTCCCACGGCGAGCCTCCTTTGCGATCCGGCGGCAACCTGCGGGGTGCTGTGATCCGGGTCAAGCCCCCCTCCCCTCTCCGCCATCATGGCACCCAAATCGCGGCGTATCCTGCCTCTGAGAATGGCCGCGCCGCGGCCATCGCGCGCGATAGCATGGGAGTAGAAGATGACGATCCGCGCCGGTTTCCGCATTATCTGCCGGCTCATCGATGCGTCCCGGCTTCAGGCGTCAGGAAATTGTCAAAGGCTCCCTGCTGCAGTGTCCTCGAAGCGTCCCCCACGGTGTCTTAAGCCACTGATAATAAATATAATTTTGGCAACTAACCCGGCTCCGATGCGATTTTCTCCCGTGAATTCCCTGTTCAGCAGGGAGAATACGGCGTGGAGGCGCTGAGCATGTCCGGACCGCTCGCGGGTATCCGCGTGGTCGATTTGACGTCCGCGGTATTGGGGCCGGTGGCGACCCAGATTCTCGGCGACATGGGCGCGGACGTGATCAAGGTGGAGATGCCGGGCGGCGACCCGGTGCGCCCGCTGGGGCCGGCGCGCCATCCCGGCATGGGCGCCTATTTTCTCAACATCAACCGCAACAAGAAGAGCGTCGAGCTCGACTTGAAGCGGCCGGCGGCGCGCGCGGCGTTGCTCAGGCTGGTCGAGACCGCCGATGTCTTTGTCCACAATATGCGGCTGGGAGCGGCCGCGCGCCTCGGGCTCGATTATCCGGCGCTTGCCGCCCGCAACCCGCGCATCGTCTATGCCGCGGCGACCGGCTTTCACAAAGACGGGAAATACCGCGACCGGCCCTCGTTCGACGACGTGATCCAGGGCGAGAGCGGGCTTGCGGCACTCAACGGCGGCGCCGGCGGCGAGCCGCGCTATGTGCCGATGGCGGTCGCCGACAAGATCTGCGGCTATGTGCTGGCCTCGGCGATCGGCATGGCATTGTTCCATCGCGAGCGCACCGGGGAGGGCCAGGAGGTGCATGTGCCGATGCTCGAGACGATGGTCGCCTTCAACCTCGTCGACCATCTCTGGCACGGGGTGCTGGCCGAGCCGGAAAGAGGGCTCGGCTATCCGCGGATGCTGACGCCGCACCGCCGGCCGTTCCCGACCAAGGACGGTCACATCTGCATCCTGGCTACGACCGACGCGCAGTCGCGCCATCTGTTCGAGGCGATCGATTGCCCGGAGCTCGCCGATGACGAGCGGTTCTCGACCCTGGCGCGCCGCACCGACAACATCGGCGCGCTCTACGAGATCGTCATCGAGCGGATGCGCCGGCGCACCACCGCCGAATGGCGCGAGCGCCTCGATGCCTTCGACGTCCCCAACGGCGTGGTCACTGACCTCGAAGGCCTGCTCGCCGACCCCTATCTCCGCGAAGCCGGGTTCTTCCAGCAGGTCGACCATCCCTCCGAGGGGAAGATGCTGACGATGGCGATACCGGTTGCGTTCTCCGGCTCGCCCGGCGACAGCTTCCGTCTCCCGCCGCCGCGGCTTGGCGAGCATACGCGCAGCGTGCTCGCCGAGCTTGGTTTTTCGGGACCGGAGATCGACGAGATCACGCGGTAATCCGGGATTGACCTTGCGGGCCGAACGGTATCCCATCCCCGGAGCACGTTTTCGCCCTGAAGGAGAGGATCAGCCTGCGATGAGCATCAAGGGTAAGGCCTACATCGCCGGGATCTACGAGCATCCGACGCGCAAGGCCGACGACAAGTCGCTCGCCCAGCTCCACGCCGAGTCGGCCAAGGGCGCGCTCGACGATGCCGGGCTGACGCGGGCCGACGTCGATGGTTATTTCTGCGCCGGGGATGCCCCCGGGCTCGGTCCCTTGTCGATGGCCGACTATATGGGCCTCAGATTGCGTCATATGGATTCGACCGACAGCGGCGGCTCGTCCTACATCATTCATGTCGGCCACGCCGCCGAGGCGATCGCCGCCGGCAAGTGCAGCGTTGCGCTGATCACCCTCGCCGGCCGTCCGCGCAGCGAAGGACAGGCGACCGGGACAGCACCGCGCGCTACTGGCGGCGGCGCCCCCGACACGCAGTTCGAAAACCCCTACGGGCCCGCCACCGCGAACATGTACGCGATGTGCGCGATGCGCCACATGCACCAGTACGGGACCACCAGCGAGCAGCTCGCCTGGATCAAGGTCGCCGCCTCGCACCACGCCCAGCACAACCCGCATGCGATGCTGCGCGACGTCGTCACGGTCGAGGATGTCGTCAATTCACCGATGATCGCCGACCCATTGCATCGCCTCGACTGTTGCGTGATCAGCGACGGCGGTGGTGCCATCATCGTCGCCAGCCCGGAGGTGGCGGGGAGCCTGAAGCGGCCTAAGATCAAGATCCTCGGCGCTGGCGAAGCCCCCAAGCATCAGATGGCCGGCCGTGTCGACTTGACTTATTCGGGTGCGGTGTGGTCCGGGCCCGCGGCCTTTGCCGAGGCCGGGGTGAGGCCCGCCGACATCAAATACGCCTCGATCTACGACAGCTTTACGATCACCGTCCTCATGCAGATCGAAGATCTCGGCTTCTGCGAAAAAGGCCAGGGCGGCCGATTCGTGTCGAACGGCAATCTGATCTCCGGCACCGGCAAATTGCCGTTCAATACTGATGGCGGCGGGCTGTGCAACAACCACCCGGCCAACCGCGGCGGTCTGACCAAGGTGGTCGAAGCGGTGCGCCAACTACGCGGCGAG
>DATNKF010000484.1:0-3392 GCA_035603555.1 Allostellaceae bacterium | reverse complement strand
AACGACTGACCCTCGCGCAAGGGCTGTTGGAGCCCGATCAACATGATGTGCTCGCCGCCGGGCTTTAAAGCAACCGGCTGGCCCGCAGGAATGTCGAGGCCGGCGACGGGGCGCATCTTCATGACCATGCCCGCCATCTCCATCGTGTGGAGTTCCGCCTTCTTTGCCGCCGGCGAGGAGGCGGAGAGGAGCCGGTCGGGGGTCGGGGAGAGGATCGTCACATAAGCGGCACCGTTTTCTGCCTTGCCTGGGGTCGCGCGGGCCCAGGCATTGCTGACCTCGAGCTGGTTGCTCTGCGCCAGCGCGGTGTTGGCGGCGGCGAGGGCCGCGGCGAAAGCGAGAAACCTGAACAACATTGTAAGTCCTTTTTTAAGGGGCGGCAGCCGGACGGGCAGCCGACCGGCTCGGACGTGCGAACGGAGGGGTCAGGCCCTAGTCGGGGATGCTCGCGGTTGCGTCCGGTAATTTCGCAAACCATCGCCGAGCGCCATCGTGCGGCTCCGGGCGAACGGTTCGTCGGCGGCTATTATCAGGATTGCGGCGGCGGCTGAGCCCCCCGGCGACAGAATGTTCGGTGCCGCGGTGCATAGGGCGCAATGGTGCACCAACAGTCCGGGTTTTGCCTTCCCAGGACTTTCTTCATCGGGAGAGGCCCTGCACAAGCCCAGCCGCAAGCTGTCGTAGGCCGGGTTCAACCCTCCGACAGCGGCCACCAAGACCGCCGGCAACAGAGCATTGCTCAGCAATGCAAAGAGAGCGAGCCAAGTGAACCTCGCTCCGAAGCGCCGGTGCGAAGAGACTTTCATGGCGCCGCGGCCAGCCTGGCGCAGGCGGCCGGCAAGTCGGTCATCAACAGCGGCTTGCCGGGAGGCCCCACCGATGGACGGTGAGCCTCCGGAGTGAACCACCAATCAAGCTCCTTGCCGCAGCCGTCGCCAGGCGGCGGAAGGACCTGATTGCGGCATTCCGTTTGGCCGTAGGGGCAGGCGAGGCGAATGTGGAAATGATAGTTGTGGCCCCACCATGCCCGGATTTTGGTCAGCCAGTCCCGGTCGGGACCGGTCTCGCGGCACAGCGCGCGCTTGATCGCCGGGTTGACGAAAATGCGTGCGACCGCAGGCTCGCGCGCGAACGCCTCGAGCACGCGCCGATGCTGCGGCGTCCATGTCGCCTCATCGATGTCATCGCCATCCGCAGCGACGACATTGGTCGCCCGCATTTCGTCGCGTTCGGCGAGGCTCAGCCGCCGCTGCGGCATCGGCGTCAGCCAGATGTCGGCATCGAGCCCGATCTGATGCGACCCGTGCCCGGTCAGCATGGGCCCGCCGCGCGGTTGGGCGATGTCGCCGACAAGGAGCCCGGGCCAGCCTGCCACCGGCAGCTTCTCCGCCAGGCGCCCGATCAACTGGATCAACACCGGATGGCCCCAGGCGCGATTGCGCGACGGCCGCATGACCTGCCAATTCGGCCCGTCGAAGGGTAGCATCACGGCACCCTCCATGCAGCCACGTTCGTAGGCGCCGATCGTCCCCGGCGGCCCGGGCGTCGGCGTCGTTTTGCCGCCGAACGCGCGCTGGGCCGCGTCGGCCGGCAGACGCGCGAGCACGGCCGCGCGGTGTGCCGCCTCCTCGGCAGCATTATCCTGCGCCGCGGCGCAGGCGACCCAGAGACCGCTTAGAAGAACGACGCAGAAGCCGAGCGAGCGCATCTAATCCCCAGCCGTTGCTTCAGGGTTAAGCGCCGTAACGGAAGGCAAAGTTGAAATCCGGCATGATCTCAACCGACCCGTGGGCGGCCTAAAAATCGAGATCGGCGTAGTGCGCCGGCGGTGGGACGCCCGGAAGGTGGTCGGCCAGGATCGGACGAAAGCTCGGCCGCGACTTGATCCGCGCATACCATTCCTTGGCGGGCTCGTGGGCGTCCCACGGCACGTCACCGAGATAATCGAGGCTCGACAGCTGTGCCGCGGCGGTGATGTCGGCGATCGAGAAATGGTCGCCGGCGAGCCATCGCCGGCGTTCCACGAGATAGCCGATGTAGTCGAGATGGTGCGGCAAGTTGGCGTGCCCGGCGCGAATCGCCTGCGAATTCGGCTGCCCCTGGCCGAGATAACGTTTCATCATTTTCTCGCCGAGCAGGTTCTCGGTCACTTCGAGGTTCATCTTGATATCGAACCAGGCGGTCAGGCGGCGCACCTCGGCGCGATCCACCGGGTTGATGCCGATCAGGATCTTCTCGCGATAGACCTCGTCGAGATATTCGACGATCGCGCCGGTATCGGCGAGCACGGTCCCGTCCGGCTCGATCAGCACCGGCACCTCGCCGGCCGGGTTGAGGGCGAGGAATTCCGGCCGCCGCTCCCAGACCTTCTCGGTCTTCAGAGTAAAATCGAGGTTCTTCTCCCGGAGCACGATGCGCACCTTGCGCGCGCAGGGGGAAAGCCAGAGGTGATAGAGAACCCGCATAAACGGGATTGTAATGTTCGCCGCTGCGTCTGAACACGTCCGATCGCCGCAGATCGAGCTTGCCGCGACGTGAGTTGGGGCTCGCCTACCCGTTGCCGATACGGACGGCGAGTCGTTTCCATCATTCGACGCGGCGGCCCGGAGGCGCTAGTTTGGCGACGACTGAAAGTTGGACGAAAGGAACCGATCCATGCCGCTCAACGCTCTGCACCACATCACCGTTCAGACTGACGACCTCGAAGCGACGCGGAACTTCTATCGCGATGTTCTTGGTCTCGAGGTCGGCTTTCGGCCGGATCTGAACTTCCCGGGCTATTGGCTCTATTGCGGGGATGTTCCGGTCGTTCATCTGGTGCCAAAGGACAACGCGATCGGTGGCGGCCCGTCGCCTGATACCGGAGCCTTCGACCACTTTGCCTTTCTGGCTTCCGACTTTCAGGGGATCAAGTCGACGCTGGACAAGAAGGGCGTCAAATATCGCGAAAACCACATCGCCAAACCGCCGATCGACCAGCTGTTCTTCCCCGACAACAATAATGTCATGGTCGAGCTGAATTTTCCGCGCGGCTAAACAGCCGATCGGCGCTGGAGGTTCCTGCGCCGTCATTGCGAGCGCAGCGAAGCAATCTGGACCGACGGGTCTCGCCCGGATCGAGATTGCCCAGTCGCTTCGCTCCTCGCAATGACGCTGTGGAGTCGCGTGAAGGAAGGCTTAATTCAGGCCGTAGAACCCCATGGCACCGCCGGCGAGCACCTGATGCTTGGTCTCGGGCGAGGTACCCTATAGGCGCCGGCGAACCATGTCCGGCGCGCCGGGGAAGAACCCGTCGCGGTGCGGATAGTCGGTCGCCCACAGGATCTTATGCGGGCCGATATAGTCGGCGAGCACCCTGAGGCTGCCCTCGACCGGCTCAAACGAGATCCAGC
>DATNKF010000483.1:0-3123 GCA_035603555.1 Allostellaceae bacterium | reverse complement strand
GGCCCAAGACCGTCAGCGAAGTGCCGACGTCGCGCGGGTCGAGCTCGCCCGCCGAGAAGCGCGCGAAGTAGCGCTCGCACTCGCGTCCGATCATCGCCCCGAAGAGCTCTTCCTTGCCGGCAAAATGGGCATAAACGGTCGCCTTCGATACGCCGGCTTCGCGCGCGATCGAATCCATGCTGACCGCCCCGAAACCGGCAGCGAGAAAGCTCCGCTTGGCTGCGGCAAGAATGCTCTCCGACTTGCTGGCCGGCGGCCTTTCTTTGCGGTCGATGTTTTCCATCGCGCGTGTTGTGGCCTCCCGCTAGGCGACGAGCGCAGGCTTGACAGCATTTAGCCGAGCCAACATCTTGGCGCAAGAGTGAACTGAACGGTTTAGTTCAGCCCAGTTCGGGTGGAAACGCTTGCGCAAGGCTCTGTTCATAATTCTGCCGGTCGTGGTGCTCGCCTTGGGTGTGAGCGGCGGCTGGTACTGGTGGAGTGTTCTGCGCTTCCAGCAGTCGACGGATGACGCCTATGTCCAGAGCGACATCACGGTGATCAGCCCGAAGGTCGAGGGCTATATCAAGGAGGTGCGGGTCGGCGACAATCAGGAAGTCGCCGAAGGCTCGGTGCTTTTTGTCATCGACGATCGCGACTTCGCCGCCAAGCTCGCCCAGGCGGAGGCGGCCGTCGCCGGCGAAGAAGCGATCATCGCGACCTACGAAAACCGGCTCAAATTGCAGCAGTCAATGATCGAGCAGGCGGCGGCCACGGTGAAGTCTGCCGAGGCCGATCTCGCCCGCTGGCAACAGGACCACAAGCGCTACAGCGCCCTGGTGACGACCGATTTCGCCAGCCGGCAGCGCTTCGAGCAGGCCGAAACCGACGCCCGTAAGGGCGAGGCGGCAGTTGCCAAGACCCGTGCGGCTCTCTCCGCCGAGCAGAACCAGCTCGCCGTGCTGCGCTCGCAGCAGCGCGAGGAAGCGGCGAAATTGCAGCAAGCACTTGCCACGCTGCGGCTGGCACGCCACCAGCTCGAGGACACGGTCATCCGGGCGCCGGTTTCCGGGGTCGCGGGCAATCGCGCCGGCCAGGTCGGCCAGTATGTCAAGGCCGGGAGCCAATTGCTCTCGCTGGTGCCGCTGTCGCGCGTCTACGTCACGGCGAACTTCAAGGAGACCCAGCTGACCCATATGCGGCCGGGGCAGCTCGCCGAGGTGTCGGTCGACGCCTATCCGGACCTGACCCTCGACGGCCGGATCGAGAGCTTTGCACCGGCGAGCGGCGCCCAGTTCAGCCTGTTGCCGCCCGACAACGCGACCGGGAATTTCACCAAGATCGTGCAGCGCGTCCCCGTGCGGATCGCGCTGCCGCCAAACACCCCGCTTAGCGGGCTGCTGCGCCCGGGTCTCTCGGTCACCGTGAGGATCGACACCAGGAATGGGGGCGATGGCGACGGGCTGGTTGGTACCGCCCAGGCCAAGGCTGCGAGCCCGGCCACAGCACGATGACCTCGGCGCTGCCCTCGCCGCTGCGGCGGGCGCGGATCGCGCGGCGTGCGGTCGTCGCAGCGCAGCCGAAGCCAGAAGCGACTGCAGCCGCGGCGGGCCTGGCGAAACCCGCGCCGGCGCCGACTTTGCGCGACTGGGTCGGCGTTCTCGCCATGGTCGTGGGCCTCTTCATGGCGATCATGGACGTCCAGATCGTCACCAGCTCGCTGACCCAGATCCAGGGCGGGCTGTCGGCGAGCTCCGACGAGATCGCCTGGGTACAGACTTCCTATTTGATCGCCGACGTCATTATGGTGCCGCTCTCCGGAATGCTGTCGCGGCTGTTGTCGACCCGCGTGCTGTTCGTGATCGCGGCGCTGGGTTTCGTCGCCGCTAGCGCGTTGTGCGCTACCGCCACCAGCCTCAGCGAGATGATCGTCTATCGCGCGATGCAAGGGTTTAGCGGCGGCGCCATGATGCCCTTGGTGTTCCCCGTGGTCTATACGAGGTTCCGAATGCCGCAGCTGGCTTCGATCATGGTGCTGATCGGGTTGATTCTGAACCTCTCGTCGACTTTGGGCCCGACGATCGGCGGCTATTTGACCGACACCTTCTCCTGGCACTGGCTGTTCCTGGTCAACATCGTCCCCGGCATCGCCGTCGCCATCGCTGTCTGGGTCTTGGTCGACATCGACAAGCCCGAGCTGTCGCTGTTGCGCCATTTCGACCTCTGCGGGCTAGTGCTGATGGCGCTATTCCTCGGCTGCCTCGAATATGCGCTCGAGGAGGGGCCACGCTGGGATTGGCTTTCGGACAACACGATCCTTGCCGCCGTTGTAGTCTCTAGCGCGGCCGCCGTCCTATTCTTCTGGCGGGTGCTAAGCTACCATCAGCCGATTGTCGATCTGCGCGCCTTCACTAATCGTAATTTCACGCTCGGCGCGTTCTACACCTTTATCGTCGGCACCGGCCTTTACGGCACGACCTATTTGATACCGCTTTTTCTCGCGCAGGTTCGCGGCTTCAGCAGCCTGCAGATCGGTGAGACGGTCGTCGTCACCGGGCTCGCCCAGATGGTGATGTCCCCGATTACCGCCCAATTGGCCCGCCGAATGGACCTACGTTTGATGCTGAGCATCGGCATTGGTTTGTTTGCCATAGCGATGTACCTGACGGCCGGGCTCACGAACCAGGCGGGTTTTGCCGAGCTTTTCGTGCCGCAGGTCGTTCGCGGGGTGGCATTGATGTTCTGCTATCTGCCGGCCAATATGATCGCGCTCAGCAGCGTGCCGCCGGACAAGCTGAAAAACGCCGCCGGGCTCTACAATCTGACACGCGATCTCGGGGGTGCGATCGCACTCGCGACGATCGGCACCGTGATGAACGACCGGCTGCATTTCCACTGGAGTCGGCTGATCGAAGACATCAACCCGGCGCGCCCGGCGGTGCAGCATTTCCTTGATATGCAGTCGGGCCGCCTCGAAGCGCTCGTCCCCGGCGACAGCGGCCACGCCGCGGTCAGGCTGCTCGGCAATCTGGTGCAGCGTGAGGCGCTGGTGATGACCTACAACGACGCCATCATGCTGATCGGCGGCCTGTTCGTCGCCGCCCTCTTTCTGTTGCCGCTCGTCCGCCGCCCGCAGGCGGCCCC
>DATNKF010000482.1:0-4742 GCA_035603555.1 Allostellaceae bacterium | reverse complement strand
AAGCGCGGCGAGAAGAAGGTCTCGGTCAGCGGCATTTGCACCTGTCCGCCATCGGCGAGGGCGCCAAACCGCTTTTCCGCCTCGGCCGCGTCGGCCACCGAGAGGGCCAGCGAGATACCCTGGAAATTGGTGTGACCCTGGCACCGGCCGTCGGAGGCCCCCACGATCGCGTCGCCGACGCGGAAGCTCGAATGCATGATCTTCTCCTCCGAGCCCGGCGAGACCATGCTGGGATCGGGGCTTTCCTTGAAGCGCATCAGCATTTCGATCTTGGCGCCCAGCGCCCGCCGGTAAAATTCGAGGGCCTCTTCGCAGCGTCCGTCGAAGTTCAGATAGGGTTGGAGTTGCATTGCGGTATTCCTTTCCAGGTTGAGATGAAGATCAGTCGTCGATCGCCTGGTAAGCCGCGGTTCGGAAATCGCGGCTTACGCGTGGGGGCACCGGCGAGGTCCAGGAGGCCTGCGTCAAAAGGATCGTGACCATGTCCTCGCTGGGGTCCGAGCGCCAGGAAGTGCCCAAGCCGCCGTCCCAGCCATAGCTGCCGACCGGAGCTGCCACATCCTCGCGCCGGGTGACGACGGCCACGCCGAACCCCCAGCCGTGACCGTCGAAATAGCCCGGAACCAGAGCCGACAGGGCCTTCTGCGCCGGGGTCAGGTGATCAATCGTCATCGTTTCGACCGACGGCCGCGACAGGAGGCGTCCTCCGCCGTGCCGGCCTTGGTTCAGCATCATGCGTCCGAAAGCGAAGTAGTCGTCGACGGTTGAGACCAGTCCGGCGCCGCCCGACGGAAATGCCGGCGGCAGGCTCCAATGGCCGCCCTCGGCGGAGTCGTAGAGCTCCAGCGCCCCGGTTTTGAAATTGGTCCAGTAGGCCGTCGCGAGCCGGTCGAGCTTTGATGCCGGCACGCTGAATGCGGTATCCCTCATGCCGAGCGGCTCGAAGATGCGTTCGCGCAGAAAGCTCTCGAACGGCTGGCCCGAGGCGCGCGCGATCAACACGCCCAGCACGTCGGATCCGGTGTGGTACACCCACTTTTCGCCCGGCTGATGCATCAGCGGCAAGGTGCCGAAGCGGCGGATCCACTCGTCGGGTGCCGGCGGCAGCGACGGCTGCGGCGGCCCCTGACCGAGCAATAGGTCATCGGCCGCGGTTTGGATCGGGTAGGTACCGGGCGGCGCCATGACGATGCCAAAACCCATGCGGAAGGTCAGGAGATCGCGCAAGGTGATCGGCCGTTTCGCCGGCTCGGTGTCGTCGAGCGGCCCGTCAAGGCGCTTCAACACCCGACGATCCGTCAGCTCGGGCAAGAGTTCGTCGACCGGATCGTCGAGCCGCAGCTTGCATTCCTCGACGAGGATCATCGCAGCGGCGGCGGTGATCGGCTTGGTCATCGAGGCGATGCGGAAGATCGTATCGCGCTGGATCGGATCGCTGCCGCCGAGCGCCTTTATGCCGAGCGCTTCGACATGCACCTCCCCGCGCCGGCTGACCAGCGCCACAAGGCCGGGCACCTCGCCGCGCTCGACAAACCCGGCCATCACCTCGTGAAGGCGGGCGAGCCGCGCCCTCATTAATCCACCAGAGTTCATCGGGCGGCCGTCCTATTGCACGCAGCAAGATCGTGAGTCGTTGGCCGTGTTGTATTCGTCGTGGCGCCGCACCCAATCCATTAGATCGCGGCGAGCGGAACCATGGGCGCGGCCGGCCATTCCCGGCAGGAGACAATCTTGGCGGGCTCCAAGCAGTCCTCCTGCATTCGCTTCGATTGACGCAAACGTTGATATCAACTAATCTTCCTATATGTCAACAGCCGATATCGCGCTGCCGTTCGATGTTACGGTCCGGGTACGCGATACCTGCCTCTGTCTGCACCTTCAGCAAGCGGCGCGAGCGGTGGCGAGGCGCTTTGATGCGGCGTTGCGGCCGCTCGGGCTCACCAACGGCCAGTTTTCGCTCCTGATGTCTCTCAACCGCCCCGAGGCCGCGCGCATTGGCGACGTCTCGGCTCTCCTCGTGATGGATCGCACGACATTGACCGCCAATCTGAAGCCGCTCGAACGCCGCGGTCTGGTCACAGTATCGGTCGACGACGCCGACAAGCGCAGCCGCCGCTTGAAGCTGACGCCGGCCGGGTGGGCCTTGCTCATCGCGGCCGTGCCGGTGTGGGAGAACGAGCACGCGGCCATCGAAGGTTCGCTCGACGATGTCGACCCCGATCGCCTGCGCGCCGATCTGCGTGCGCTCTTCTGACCGCCGCTAGGTCGCCCTTTCCTGCTGGTATCGTGATATCCATGCGATGGATCGAGCGGCCACAGCAGCGAAGGAGAACCCGATGAAGCTCAGCGCCCGCAACCAGCTCAAGGGCAAAATCGTCGCGGTGACCAAAGGTCAAACGACGGCGCATGTCCGCATCGATATCGGCGGCGGAAACATTGTTACCTCGTCGATCACCAATGAGGCGGTGGACGATCTCGCGCTCAAGGTCGGCGATGACGCGCTTGCCGTGATCAAGGCATCGGACGTGATGGTCGCCAAGTGACCAGATGTGATCTCTCCGGATTAACTGCCGGTGCTTTCCCATCGGCGGGTGACGGCTGATTTGACGAGCGCCCAGATCCTGTTCCTCAATAGGCTTCGTAAGACGAAGCGTGAGGGGAGCCGCCCAAGGTGGCGACGGCGCGACTGACTCTGCGCGTAGATCTTGGCGACGAGCGGGCGATCCGCCCAGGAAAAAATTCGCCTGCTGGAGGCCATCCGTGACACCGGATCGATCACCCAGGCCGGCATCGCACTCGGCATGTCCTATCGCCGGGCCTGGCTCCTCGTCGACGACATGAACAACTGCTTCCGCGAGCCGGTCATCGCCGCCCAAGCGGGCGGGAGCCACGGCGGCGGCGCCGCCTTGACGCCCTTCGGAACGAGATTGATCGCCCAGTATCGCGCCATCGAAGCCGAAGCGCATGCTGCGACCGCCGCGCGGTTGGGCGAGCTCGAGGCAGCCTGCAAAGCGCCCCCGGAAATGACGACGGCAACAAAATCGCAAGCTGCGCCGCGCCGCCGTACGATCGCCCGCTAGTATCAAGTTGCCGGAAGAATGCGGGCGAGCCGCCGCGCCAGGAACTCGGCGGCGAGCAACGCCAGCATGGAAATCGCGATCGATATCGCGGTCCGGCGGAGAGCGCCGGCGTCGCCGACGGGAACCTAACTCGGCAGGGTGATGACCAGAAAGACCCAGACCGGGCCGGCGCCGAGGGTCGCCGCGGCACCCTCCAGCCGGCGGTCGACCGCCTCGATACAACTTCAGATCCTGAACCTGAGCTAGGCGACCGGTCGCTATTCCCGAGGTCGAGATCGGTCCGGACACAGTCGACGCCATCGCTATACCTCCTTCGATGACTTCGGTACGCTCGTCCTGCTTTTGAGTTTTGGGGAGGAGAGCCGGCATGCGTGCGATGCAGATCATCGACTGGGGAAAGCCGCTGGAAGCCAGGGAATACCCGGATCCTGAGCCCCAAGGCGAAGAGGTGCTGCTGCGCGTCGAGGCGGCGGGGGTGTGCCATAGCGACGTCCACATCTGGGACGGGCATTTCGATCTGGGCGGCGGGCGGCAGATCTCGCTCGAGTCGCGCGGCGTGCACCTGCCCTTCACGATGGGGCACGAGATCGCGGGCGAGGTCGCAGCGCTCGGCCCGCAGGCCTCGGATGTGAAGCTCGGCGACAAGGTGGTGGCCTATCCGTGGATCGGCTGCGGTGAATGCGCCGTGTGCAGGAAGGGTGAGGAATTGCTCTGCCTCCGCCCGCGCACGCTCGGCACCAGGCGCGCCGGCGGCTATGCCACGCACGTCATCGTGCCGCACAGCCGCTACCTGCTGCCGCATGAAGGCGTGCCGCAGGGGCTCGCCGCGACCTACACCTGCTCCGGCATTACCGCCTTCTCGGCGCTCAAGAAGACGCGCGAGCGTCTCGGCGCCGACGACCACCTGGTGATCATCGGCGCGGGCGGCGTCGGCGGCAGCGCGGTGCACATCGCGCCGGCAGCGGTCGCCGGCAAGATCATCGTCGCCGACATCGATGCCCAGAAGCGGGCGCAGGCCCGCCAGATGGGTGCGGTCGCCACCATCGACAATGCTGCCCCCGACGCCGTCAAACAGGTGATGGAAGCGACCGGCGGCGGTGCGGCGGCGGCGATCGATTTCGTCGGCTCGCCCAAGACCATGGAGTTCGGCGTCAGCATCTTGCGCAAGGGCGGCAAGCTCGTGATGGTCGGGCTTTACGGCGGCGCCCACCCGATCTCTACTGTGCTCTTCCCCTTCAAGATGATGACAATCGAGGGCTCCTATGTCGGCACCACTGAAGATCTGCGTGAGCTTCTGGCTCTCGTCCAGGCGGGCAAGGTCCCGCCGATCCCGATCGAAACCCGGCCCGCCGGAGAAGCGAGCGCGGCGCTGAGCGACTTGAAGAGCGGCGGCAAAGTGCGCGGCCGAGTGGTGCTGCTCCACTAGCCGGCCGCCGAGGAGGCAAGCATGAGCAATCCCGCGTTCAAATTCGATCACGTCCACATCATCAGCGAAAACCCGCGAGCATCGGCCGAGTGGTACGTCGAGATGTTCGGCGCCACAATCGCCGCCGACACGATTGCCCGCGGCGCGCCGCAGATCTTTGTCGATCTCGGCGGAATGACGATCCTGATCCGCGGCCGGCGGCCGGGTGAAGCCCCGGAGCCCGCCCGGCCGATCCG
>DATNKF010000481.1:0-5372 GCA_035603555.1 Allostellaceae bacterium | reverse complement strand
TCTGGCGGGGACGATCGTGTGGTCGAGTACGATGCTCATCGGAGCCTCCTTCTGATCACCGAAGAAGATGAGCGCGATCCTCGCGCGCGGCAAGGGACGATACCGCCCCTTGCTGTCGCCGGTGCTGCATCCTATATGGTTTAAATGCGATATTGTCAATTCTTAAAAGGTTATGCCATGTGGATAGAGCAAGATTCGGGCTCTCCGCGAAATTCCGCTGCCAATTCCCTGCCGAGCGCATCGAATTCCGCTGCCGGCCGATATGCCAAATCGTAGCCAAGCCGCTGATATACAAACGCTTTGGACGCCGAGAGGGTGCTTTTCCGGGGCTGAAACGGGTTTGTTCCCTGCTGTCAGGGAGACGCCGACCGGGTCAGATCACTTGATCGCGGCGGTGATTGCGGCGCCGAGGTCTTTGGTCCCAGCGTTGCCGCCGAGATCGGGCGTGCGGGTCCCACCATCGGCGAGCACCTCGGCGATCGCCCGCTCCACGGCAGCGGCCGCGGCACTCTCGCCGAAATGCTCGAGCATCATAGCACCCGACCAGATCTGGCCGATCGGGTTGGCGATGCCGCGGCCGGCGATGTCGGGTGCGGAGCCGTGCACCGGCTCGAACATCGAGGGGTATTCGCGCTCGGGGTTGATGTTGCCCGAGGGTGCTATGCCGATCGAGCCGACCACCGCCGGGCCGAGATCGGACAGGATGTCGCCAAAGAGGTTCGAGCCGACGACGACATCGAACCAGTCGGGGTGGCGGACGAAGTGCGCGGTCAGGATATCGATGTGGTACTGGTCGGTCTTGACGTCGGGATAATCGCGCGAGACGGCGGCGAACCGTTCGTCCCAGAACGGCATCGTGTGGATGATGCCGTTCGACTTGGTCGCCGAGGTGACGTGCTTCTTGCGGGTACGGGCGAGCTCGAAGGCATAGCGCATGATCCGGTCGCAGCCGCGGCGGGTAAAGACCGCTTCCTGCATCGCCATCTCGAACTCGCTGCCGGCATAGAGCCGCCCGCCGATTTCCGAATATTCGCCTTCGTTGTTTTCGCGGACGACATAGAAGTCGATGTCGCCCGGAGCGCGATCGCGCAGCGGCGACTCGACACCGGCCAGCAGCCGCACGGGGCGGAGATTGACGTATTGCTGGAAGCCGCGCCGCAAGGGGATCAACAGGCCCCAGAGCGAGATGTGATCGGGGACGTCGGGATGGCCGACCGCACCCAGATAGACGGCATCGTAGAGCCGCAACCGCTCGAGCCCGTCCTCGGGCATCATCTGGCCCGTCTTGCGGTAGCGCTCGCAGCTCCAGTCGAACTCGCTCCAGCTGAAGCCGAAACCGTAGGCTCGCGCGGCCGCTTCCATCGCGGCGATCCCTTGGGGCATCACCTCGTGCCCGATACCGTCGCCGGCGATCACCGCGATCCGATAACTCTTCGCCATGCGATACCTCCGCTTACGGTCGGCAGCTTAACGCGAGTCCCCGGCTGCGTATCCCGAAGGCTGATCCGGACGCAGCGGATGCGCGTGGTCGAGCGGGCCGTGACCGCGGCCGAGACCGGGCGCTCCGGCGATCGCACGTTGGACGTAGGTCCGGGCGCGGTCGACGGCGCTTTCGACATCCTGACCCTGCGCGAGGCCCGCCGCGATCGCCGAGGCTAGCGTGCAGCCGGTGCCGTGGGTGTGGCGCGTCGCGATCCGCGGGCTTTCCCAGACTCTCGCACCACCCGCCGTTACGAGCACGTCCGACGCGGTTCCTCCGGAGAGATGTCCGCCTTTGACCAGCACTGCCCGGCAGCCGAGCGCCAGCAGGGTTTCGCCGGCCGCTCGCATCTGCGCGAGGTTGCCGATTGCCGCACCGCACAGGATCGCGGCTTCCGGCAGGTTCGGCGTTACGATCTCGGCGCGCGCAATCAACAGCCGCTTCAGCGCCTCGACTGCCGCGGGATCGATAAGCCGGGCTCCGCCCTTGGCCACCATGACCGGGTCGACGACCAGGGGGATGCCCGCTGCGCGCTCCTGCAGCACCGCGGCGATCGTTTCGATCACTGCGGCGTCATGCAGCATGCCGGTCTTGATTGCGTCCGCGCCGATATCGTCGAGGACCACCTCGATCTGCCGGCGAACAAACTCCGGTGGGATCGGCAGGACGCCAAAGACGCCCTCCGTGTTCTGTGCGGTCAGCGCGGTGATCGCTGTTGCGGCATAACAGTCCAGCATCGACACAGTCTTGATGTCGGCCTGGATGCCGGCGCCGCCTCCGGAATCGGAACCGGCGACGATCAATACCCGGCCGCGCATTACTCGGCGGCTTCGAGTGGCGTGGACCGCAAAAGTCGCGGCCGGGCGTCCTCGGCGCCGACACTGGCCACGGAGATCGCCTCGCAGATCTCATCGATGACCGTCGCGATCAGCGCTTCATCCTCGCTTTCGGCCATGACTCGGATCACCGGCTCGGTACCCGATTCGCGGATCACCAGGCGACCGGCGGTGGCGAGGCGCGTTTCGCCGTCGGCAATCACCTGTTTGACGGCTGGCGATTCGAGCGGCCGGCCGTCACCGTAGCGAACGCTGCGCAACAGCTGCGGTACCGGCGTGAACAGCCGGCAGACCTCGCTCGCGCGTCGGCCGGTCTCGACGATCGAGGCCAGCACCTGAAGTGCGGCGATCAATCCATCGCCGGTCGTTGCGTAATCCGCGAGAATGATATGGCCGGACTGCTCACCGCCAAGATTGCAACCCAGAGCGCGCATCTTTTCGACAACGTAGCGATCGCCGACGGCGGTGCGGTGGAGGCCGATCTGCTGGCCCGCAAGAAAACGCTCCAACCCGAGATTCGACATCACCGTAGCGACCAGCGCGTCACCCGCGAGCCTGCCACCGCGTGCCAACCCGGTCGCGATCAGCGCCATCAGCTGATCGCCATCGAGGATGTGACCGCCTTCATCCGCGACGATCAGTCGGTCGGCATCGCCATCGAGGGCAATGCCGATATCAGCGCGCCGCGCCAGCACCTCGCGCCGCATCTGCTCGGGCGACAATGCTCCGCACTCGCGGTTGATGTTCAGACCATCGGGCGATACGCCAAGCGAGAACACCTCGGCGCCGAGCTCCCAAAATACCGTCGGAGCGACCTTGTAGGCGGCACCATGGGCGCAGTCGACGACGATACGTAGACCATCGAGCCGCAACCCGCGTGGAAAGCTTTGCTTGACGAACTCGATGTAGCGGCCGCCGGCGTCATCGAGGCGCTTGACCCGGCCGAGCTCGGCGGGTACGGCGCGCCGGCTCGGTCCCTTTTCGAGGCGAGATTCGATCTTGAGCTCGAGTTCGTCCGACAGCTTGTACCCGTCGCGGCCGAACAGCTTGATGCCGTTGTCTCCGTAAGGATTGTGAGAAGCTGAAAGGACAACACCGAGATCTGCGCGCAGGCTGCGCGTCAGCATCGCGATCGCCGGGGTCGGGAGCGGGCCGACCAGCACGACGTCCATGCCCATCGTGACAAAGCCCGCGGTCAGCGCCGGCTCGAGCATGTAGCCCGACAGCCGCGTATCCTTGCCGATGACCACCAGATGTTTGTGCGCGCCATTGTAGAAGCATTCGCCGACGGCCATCGCCACCTTCAGCGCCGTCTCCGGCGTCATCGGCTCGCGGTTGGCGGTCCCGCGGATTCCGTCCGTGCCGAAAAGCTTCCGGGCCATCCTATGCCGCCGAAAAGGTTGGGTTAGGCCAGCGTGTCAGGCGCCGGGCTGTGGCTCGGGCTCGAGACCGGTTGGACGCCCCGACGGAGGCACCGAGCTCCGCCTTCCTGGGCGCACCTCATCGGTCGTAGGACCGGCCGGAGAGCCGCGGGCGATCCGTTCGCCTTTGATCACTCGGCGGATCTCCTCAGCCGACAGCGTCTCGTATTCGAGCAGCCCCTTGGCCAGCGCGTGCAACTCCTCGAGCCGCGCAGTCAAGATCTCCCGGGCGGTCTGCTCGGCTTCATCGATGACCTGGCGGATTTCCTCGTCGATGACCTTGGCTGTCGCATCGGAAACGTTCTTGCGCTGGGTGACCGAATGGCCGAGGAACACCTCTTCCTCGTTCTCGGCGTAGCGTAGTGGCCCGAGTTTCTCGCTGAACCCAAACTCAGTGACCATGCGCCGCGCCAGACCGGTCGCGCGACGGATGTCGTCTGCCGCACCCGTCGTAACCTTGTCCGGTCCGAAGATCAGCTCTTCGGCGATGCGGCCCCCAAAGAGGCTCGCCAGCATCGCCTTGATCTCGAGCTTGGACTGGCTGTACTTGTCGCGCTCCGGCAGGAACATCGTGATGCCTAGCGCCCGTCCGCGCGGGATGATGGTTACCTTGTGCAGCGGATCGTGCCCCTCGGCATAGAGCATGCACAGCGCGTGACCAGCCTCATGATACGCGGTCAGCTTCTTCTCATCCTCGGTCATCACCATCGAACGGCGCTCAGCGCCCATCATGACCTTGTCTTTGGCATGCTCGAACTCGCTCATCGACACCGAGCGCTTGCCCTTGCGCGCCGCCATCAGCGCCGCCTCGTTGACGAGGTTGGCGAGATCGGCACCCGAGAAGCCGGGGGTGCCGCGTGCGATAATCTTCGCATCGACATCCGAGGCCAGCGGAACCTTGCGCATATGGACCTTTAGGATCTTCTCGCGGCCGACGACGTCGGGGTTAGGCACCACGACCTGACGATCGAATCGACCGGGACGCAAGAGTGCGGGATCTAGCACGTCGGGCCGATTGGTCGCGGCGATCAGAATCACCCCCTCGTTGGCTTCGAACCCGTCCATCTCGACGAGGAGCTGGTTCAGGGTCTGCTCGCGCTCGTCATTGCCGCCCCCAAGGCCAGCGCCGCGATGGCGACCCACCGCGTCGATCTCATCGATGAAGATGATGCAGGGCGCATTCTTTTTGCCCTGCTCGAACATGTCGCGCACGCGGCTCGCGCCGACGCCAACAAACATCTCGACAAAGTCGGAGCCGGAAATCGTGAAGAACGGCACGTTGGCCTCGCCGGCAATCGCGCGGGCGAGCAGGGTCTTGCCGGTGCCCGGAGGCCCGACGAGCAGCACTCCCTTCGGGATCTTGCCGCCGAGCCGCTGGAATTTCTGCGGATCTTTCAGGTATTCGACGATTTCTTCGAGTTCTTGCTTGGCCTCGTCGATCCCGGCGACATCCTCGAAGGTAATCCGCCCGACCTTTTCAGTCAAAAGGCGCGCCCGGCTCTTGCCGAAGCCCATTGCCCGGCCGCCGCCGCCCTGCATCTGGCGCATGAAAAATATCCACACCCCGATCAGCAGCAGCATTGGAAACCAGGAGATAAGCACGCCGAACAGAGAGGGCACGTTTTCGTCGATCGG
>DATNKF010000480.1:0-7843 GCA_035603555.1 Allostellaceae bacterium | reverse complement strand
CGACCGCTTCGGCGATCCGGGCCGGATCGGGCCGCAGCTGGGGGCGGTAGCTCTTGTGATTGCCTTGCCCCGGCCCGCTGTAGGGGCCGGGTGCAAACAGGATGTCCTTGGGCAGATCGACGACGACCGGTCCGGGCCGGCCACTCCTCGCGACGTAGAAGGCCTCGTGCAGCATCCGCGCCAACTCGCCCACGTCCTTGACGAGGTAGTTGTGCTTGGTGCAAGGCCGCGTAATGCCGGTGGTGTCGGCCTCCTGAAAGGCATCATTGCCGATCAGATGCGTCGGCACCTGGCCCGTCAGGCAGACGATCGGGACCGAGTCCATCAGCGCGTCGGTGAGCCCGGTGACAGCGTTTGTTGCCCCCGGTCCGCTCGTCACCAGCACCACGCCGACGCGTCCGGTCGAGCGCGCATAGCCTTCGGCAGCGTGGACCGCGCCTCCCTCTTGGCGGACCAGGATGTGGCGCAGCGAGTTCTGCTTGAACAAAGCATCGTAAATCGGCAGAACCGCGCCGCCCGGATAACCGAAAACGACATCGACGCCCTGGTCCACCAGGGCTCGGATGACGATTTCTGCTCCGCTCAGCGGCTCGGCCGACATGACACCCTCCTCTCCGACAATAAACGGCCGGACCATTCGCGCCGCCGCTGTTTTGCACTGCGGGACGGGGGGCGCACCCTAGTCAGCCCGACCTATCCGGTCAACACGCACTCATCGACAAACCGGCGCGTGCAGCGCAGCAGATCTTCGGAAAAAGGCTCGTTCAGCTGCAAATCCGGCGCGGCTTGATGGCGAAACCACGTCGTCTGGCGCTTTGCGTACTGCCGGGTGGCGCGCTGAGCCGCCGCGATCGCGTCCGCCAGCGCCATCTCGCCGTGCAGGTGGCGCAAGAGTTCGGGCAACCCGACGGCCTTCATCGCAGGCAAATCGGGATCGAGATTGCGGGCAGCGAGCGCCGCCGCCTCGGCGAGCGCTCCCGCTGCCATCATTCGGGCGAAACGAGTGTCGCAGACTGCATAGAGCCTGTCCCGTGGCGGCGCCAGCAGGATCATGACGAAGCGATACGCGCACGGCGGATAGGGGCGTTGTTGCCACGTCGCAAGCGGCACACCCGTGGCGCGCACCACTTCATAGGCTCGCACCAAGCGCTGCCGGTCGCCGGGAGCAAGGCACATAGCGCCGGACGGGTCGAGCTCCCCCAGCCGCTCGCGGAATGCCGCACCCCCGAGAACCAGATGGAGCTGGGCCGCCTCTCGCCGGAGTTCTTCAGGGATTTCTGGAACCGGTGCCAAACCCTTCTCGAGCGCCCGGATGTAAAGGCCGGTGCCGCCGACCACAATCGGCAGGCGCCCAGCGCCCGTGATCGCGGCAATTTCGTCCAGCGCCCGCCTACGCCAATCGGCGACCGAGCCGCGCTCGCCGGCATCCAAAAAACCGTAGAGCCGGTGCGCCGCGCGTTGTTCGGCAGCGGCATCGGGGCGTGCCGTCAGGACGCGGAGATCGCGATAGACCTGCAGGCTGTCGGCGTTGACGATGGTGCCCCCGAATGCATCCGCTAGCTCCATCGCGAGCGCCGATTTGCCGCTCGCCGTCGGACCGGCGATGACGAGGACGGGCGGCGCGCTGTCGCCGCTTGCGGGGGCCGGCTTGTGGCAGGCGCGTTTTCGGGAGTAGGACGCGAGCCCATGGAGATGGTCCTCACCCTGATCGCGGGGCTCTACGGCCGGTCGAGGCTGCCGGATCTCGCCTTCACGATCGCCGGGGCCTTGGGGATCGACGGCGAGCCGATCTGGCTTGCCCCCGAAGAGGCCTGCGATCTCGTCCTCGACGCCGCCCCGGAGCAAGTCGAGCATACGGCGCGCGCTCTGATCGATGGCGCCGGGATCGATATTCTCGTTCAGCCCGTAAGAGGGCGGCGCAAGCGGCTTCTTCTCGCTGATTTCGAGTCGACAATTATCGAGAACGAGATGCTCGATGAGCTCGCCGAACCGCTTGGGCTCCGCCAGCAGGTTTCCGAGATCACCCGCCGGGCGATGAATGGCGAGATCGACTTCGCCGCCGCGCTCGAAGCTCGCGTCGCCCTCCTCCAAGGAATGGAGGTCCGGCGGCTCGCGGATGCAGCAGCACGGATCCGGCTGACTTCGGGGGCGCGCGCGCTGGTCGCGACCATGCGCCGCGGCGGAGCTGCAACGGCGCTCGTCTCCGGCGGGTTCGCGGTCTTCGCCGAACCGGTCGCAGCGGCGCTCGGCTTCGACCGCGTGATCGCCAACCGGCTCGAGCTCGCACAAGGTCGGATCACCGGCGTCGTCCACGCGCCGATCGTCACCGGGGATACCAAGCGGGAAGCCCTTCTCGCTCTGGCGGCTGAGCTCGGCCTCGAACCGGCCGAGACGATAGCCGTCGGCGACGGCGCCAACGACTTGCCCATGCTGGCCGCCGCCGGCATCGGCATTGCTTTTCGACCCAAGCCGAGAGTTGCCGAGGTCGCGCGCTGGCGTCTCGACCATGCCGATCTGACGGGTCTGCTCTACGCCCAAGGATATCGAAAGGAGGAAATCGTCGGGTGAGCGCTTACCCCTGGTCGAGTCGTAGGGCGACAAAGCGTAGATCGCCCTGACGCTCGACCAGCAGGAGAATCGATTTCCGCCCCGATTTTTTTGCCTCGTCGATCTTGGTGCTGACCTCACCGGGGCTCTTCACTTCCTCCTGCGCGGCTTCCATGATCATGTCGCCGGGGCGCACGCCCTTGGCGGCCGCGGGACTGTCCTTGGCGACGTCGACCACCACGACGCCCTTCAAATCCTCGGCAAGAGAAAACTTCTCCTTCAGCTCGGGCGTAATGCTCGACAATGTCAAGCCGAGCGTTCTGACGATGCCGGCCGGCTCTCTGCCGCCCTTCTTGGGCTGCTCTGGCGCCCTCGCCTGCTGCTGATCGCTCTCCTCGAGCCGGCCGATCTTGACCTGGAGAGTGGTTTCGCCGCGCTTGCGCCAAATTACGACCGGAACTGTCTTGTCGACTGGGGTCTCGGCGACGAGCCGCGGCAACCGCCGCATATCCCCCACCGGCCTGCCGTCAAAGCTCACGACGACGTCGCCGGCCTGGATGCCGGCCGTTTGCGCGGGCCCGTTCTCGTTAACGCTCGCAATCAGCGCCCCACGCGCCTTGTCGAGCCCGAGACTTTCGGCGATCTCGTCGGTGACCGCCTGAATACGCACGCCAAGCCAGCCGCGGTGCACCGTATGGTCGGTCTCGTTCGCCAGCTCGGTCACCACTGCCTTGGCGAGCGCGGACGGGATTGCAAAGCCGATCCCGATCGAGCCGCCGGAGGGCGAGTAGATCGCAGTGTTGATGCCGATGACTTTGCCGTCCATGTTAAACATCGGCCCACCGGAGTTGCCGCGATTGATCGAGGCATCGGTCTGCAGAAAGTCGTCATAGGGGCCCGAATTGATGTCGCGCTGGCGCGCCGAGAGGATCCCGGCGGTGACGCTGCCGCCCAGACCGAACGGATTGCCGATCGCCAGCACCCAGTCACCGACGCGCGCAGTATCGCTATCGCCCCAGGTTGCAGCGCTCAGCGGCCTGTCGGTCTTGACCTTCAGCAACGCGATATCCGTCTTGGTGTCGCGTCCGACCAGCTCGGCCTTCAGATTTGTATCGTCATGCAGGATCACGGTAATCTCGTCAGCGTCGGCGATCACATGGTTGTTGGTCACGACATAGCCCGCCGGATCAATAATAAAGCCCGAACCGAGCGAGGTGGCCTTCCGCGGCTGCGCCTCGGGGCGGCCGCTCTTCGGCGTGCCGCGGTCGAAAAAGTCGCGAAAGAACTCCTCGAATGGCGAGCCCGGCGGAAATTGCGGGATCTCGGGGCCGGTGCGCTCGCGGCCTCGCTCGGACTTCAGTGTCTGCGTCGTGGAGATGTTGACCACCGAGGGGAGAAGCTGTTCAGCAAGATCGGCGAAGCTGTCGGGCGCGGGCCGGGCAGCCGCCGATCCCAAGGCGAGAGCCGCTGCGGCGACGATCAGCAAGGGCGCGAGCGCGCCTACGGCACAGCGGGCCAAATCTGACGGGTGGGACGACACGGGACGCAACTCCTCGCGGCAAAGCCGCATGATCTTTTCGACTGAGCGATCTGGGCCGTTTTAGGCTTGCACTAAGATTATGGGAGAAGCGGGCCATCGGCAATCGCCCGCAACGCCGATGTGGGCCGGTATCAGCGGCGCACTATCCAAACGAGGACGACACCGATGCACGCAGCTGCCAGCCCCGCCAGCCGCAGCGCCTGTGGCGGAACGAGGACAGCCCGTGCCGCCACCCGCTTCATGCCTTCCGGGAACAGCGCGTAGAGCGCGCCCTCGATCACCAGGACTAGGGCCAGCGCCGTCCACAAATCCCTCATCGGCCCGAGCGCGACCTGCACGCCATTACGGCGTGCCGGCCCGCGCTGCCGAGGGCGCCTCTCCGCCGGTTGCCGCGCCCGGCTTCTCGAAGAAGCGGAAAAAGCCGCTGCCGGGTGTCAGCACAAACGATGTGCTGCGGCCGTTGAGTGCGTCGCGATAGGCCTGCATCGAACGGTAGAAGGCGAAGAACTCTTTGTCCTGGCCGAACGCATCGGCATAGATCCGGATGCTCTCGGCGTCGCCGTCGCCGCGTACTCGTTGGGCGCTGCGCTGCGCCTCGGCCACGATGATGGTACGTTCACGGTCCGCGTTGGCGCGCACGGTCTGCGCCGCCTCGGCGCCCTCGCCGCGATACTGCGCCGCCTGCTGCTGGCGTTCCGACACCATTCGAGCAAAAATCGCCTGGCTGTTTTCTTCAGGCAGATCGGCGCGACGGATCCGGACATCGATCACATCGATGCCAAACCCCTTTCCCTGCTCGCTGACCTCGTCGCGGATCTGCTTCATGATCGCCGGGCGTTCATGGGAGAGCAGCGCGGATAACGTCACATTGCCCAGGACACGCCGCAAGCTGCCGTTGACCATCGCACTCAGCCGGGCGCGCACGGCGACCTCGGTATTGACCGTCTGATAGAACAGCAACGGATCAGTAATGCGGTATCGCGTGTAAGTATCGACAACAAGACGCTTCTGATCCGAGACGATCACCTCTTCCGGCGGCGGCTCGAAATCGAGGAGGCGGTTGTCATAGCGCTTTACGTCCTCAAGGAAGGGGCGCTTAGCCCACAGCCCGGGCGTGCGGACGACCCGCCGAGGTTGACCGAATTGCAGCACCAGCGCCTGCTCGGTCTGGTCGACGATGAACAGTGCGTTGGTCAAGGCGAGGCCCGCGACGACGAGAACCACGGCGAGGACGAGGAGCAGGCGGCGGTCCATCCTCATCTCCTCATTGCCGGCCGCGGAGGGGCGGGACGGCAGGCGGTGCCGGTGATTGCCCCGGGCCGGTGGCTGGCGCCGATGTTCCCGCCGCACTCCCCTGAGCCGGAGCACCGCCAGCCGGGTTGCCGCCGCCCAGGGCAGGCAGCGGCAAATAGGGGAGCACACCGGTTCCGCCTTCGGCGGATTTGTCGATGATCACCTTGTGGCTGTTCCTCAGCACCTCTTCCATGGTTTCGAGGTAGAGCCGTTCGAGGGTGACGTCCCGCGCTGCCGTAAAGGCGCGATAGACCGAGTTGAAGCGATCGGCATCGCCCTGGGCACGGGCGGTAATTTCCTGGCGATAAGCTTCAGCCTCCTGTTTGATTCGCGCGGCGTCGCCGCGCGCCCGCGGGATGACGTCGTTGCGGTACGCCTCGGCTTCGTTGCGCAGCCGCTCGCGGTCGGCGAGCGCGCGCTGGACGTCGCGGAAGGCGTCGATGACCGGGCCTGGCGGATCGACCCTCAACAGCTGCAGCTGAGTGACCTCGATCCCCGCGTCGTAGGCGTTGAGGATCCCCTGCAGCAGGGCATGCGTGTCGGTTTCGATTTTGCCGCGCCGCTCCGCCAGCGCCTGGGCGATCGGCGTCTCGCCGATCACTTCGCGCATGGCACTCTCGGCCGCGGATTTTACCGTCGCGTCCGGTCCCCGGATACTGAAGAGATAGGCCTTGGCGTCCTTGATTACCCAAAAGACGGTGAAGTTGATATCGACGATGTTCTCGTCACCGGTCAGCATCAAGGCTTCTTCCGGAACCTGGCGCGTCACCGCGCCGCGGATCGCCGAACCTTCGGCGCCGCGGTAGCCGATCTCGGTGCGATTGACGCGGGTCACGCTGGGAGTCAGCACTTTCTCAATCGGGCTCGGCAGGTGGTAATTGAGGCCGGGCTCGGTGGTCCGATTATAGGCCCCAAAGCGCAACACGACGCCGACCTGGTCGGGGTCTACGGTGTAGATGCCGCTCGCCACCCAGCCGCCGACAATGACCAACGCGACGATGGCGATCCAACGCCGGTTGCCGAAGCTGCCGGGCGGCAGTATCCGCCTGAAGCGATCCTGGCCGCGACGCAGCAGCTCTTCGAAATCAGGCGGCTGCGGCCCGCGCCGGCTCGGCCCGCTGCCATTGCCGCGGTCGCCGCCGCCCCACGGTCCGCCGCCGCGCGGACCGGTGCCCCACGGACCACCGCCCTGACTTTGCCAGAACATCGACCTCGAACCTTTCCGCGGGCCCACGCCCGCGCCGCGCTCGCAATGGCTGCGGTCTCATGGGCCTCTACGCAGCCGCGCCGCAGGCACCCGTCCGATAGAGGGCGCGCGGGCGAGTGTTGTCAAGTGGTGCTGCCCGCCCCAAATCCCGCGTATCCAGCGGCGCCGACGCTCCGGGTCGACGACGGGTCGCGCTCCGCGACCAAATTGCTGCGCCGTTCGGGCAGGAGAACGAAATGGCCGCCGTCACCGAGCGACAGGTTCTCGATGCGCTGGGGCGGGTTGTCGATCCCGAAAAGGGCGCCGACATCGTCTCTCTGGGTATGGTGTCGGGTGTCGTCGTGCGCGACGGCAACGTCGCCTTCGCGATCGAGGTCGAGCCCGAACGCGGCCCGCGGCTGGAGCCGTTGCGCAAGACGGCGGAAAAGGCGGTCGAGGCGCTCCCCGACGTGCTGTCGGTAACCGCGGTGCTGACCGCGCAGGCGGTGGCGCGCGGGCGCAACGCGCCGCACCCGGCAGCCGGCGGCCGGACCCAGCGCGGCCTCGTTCCCGGGGTGAACGCGATCGTCGCGGTCGCCTCGGGCAAAGGCGGCGTCGGTAAATCAACGGTCGCCGCCAACTTGGCGCTGGCACTCAAAGCAAACGGGCTGCGCGTCGGCCTCCTCGACGCTGACATCTACGGTCCCTCGATGCCGCGCATGCTTGGAATCTCCGGCCAGCGGCCCCATTCGCGAGACGGCAAGGTTTTGTCGCCGCTCGAGAATTACGGGGTTCGCTGCATGTCGATGGGGTTTCTCGTGGCCGAGGACACGCCGATGATCTGGCGCGGACCGATGGTGATGAGCGCCTTGCAGCAGATGCTGCGGGAGGTCGATTGGGGCGAGCTCGACATCATGGTCGTCGACCTGCCGCCGGGGACCGGCGACGCGCAGCTGACGATGGCCCAGCAGGTGCCGCTCGCCGGTGCGGTCATCGTCTCGACCCCGCAGGACATCGCTCTGCTCGACGCCCGCAAGGGGCTCAACATGTTCACCAAGGTCGACGTGCCCGTGCTAGGTATCGTTGAGAATATGAGCTATTTCCTGTGTCCGCATTGCGGCGGCCGCAGCGAGATCTTCTCGCATGGCGGCGCCCGCCGCGAAGCCGAGCGGCTCGGCGTCGAGTTTCTCGGCGAAGTGCCGCTCGATCTCAAGATCCGCGAGACCTCCGACAGCGGAACGCCGATCACCGTCGCCGAGCCCGACAACCCGCACTCC
>DATNKF010000479.1:0-5181 GCA_035603555.1 Allostellaceae bacterium | reverse complement strand
CCCGGCTTTCTCGATCGCGTCGACACAATAGCCAAGCTGTTGTGGGAACGCCTCGACGCGCTGGTGCGATCCTATCCCAAGCTTTTTGCGGAGCTGCGCGGCTCGGGTCTGCTGCTCGGCATCCGCTGCGTCGTGCCGGCTGGGGATTTCGTCGCCAAGCTGCGCCAGAGCGGCCTCTTGACCCTGACGGCCGGCGAGAATGTGCTGCGCATTCTGCCGCCGCTGATCGTCGGGGAGCGCGAAATCGACGAGGCGCTCGGTGTCATGCACAAAGTGGCCGCGGAGTGGCCGACATGAGAAACCTCGCGCGCAAAGCGGCGCTGATCGACGGGCGGGACGCGCCGCCCGCGCCGCCGCGCCATTTTCTCGACCTCGACCGGTTCGACGGTACCGCGCTGCGCCGGATTCTCGATCTTGGCTTCGCCTATAAGAACGGCCGGCATGACCGGCCGCTCGCCGGCAAGACCTTGGCGATGATCTTCGAAAAGCCGTCGACGCGCACCCGGGTGTCCTTCGAGGTGGCGATGCGCCATCTCGGCGGCGATACGATCTTTCTCAACACCGCCGACAGTCAGCTCGGGCGCGGTGAGACCGTGGCCGACACCGCACGGGTGCTGTCGCGCTATGTCGACGCGATCATGATCCGCACCCACCAGCCGGGGAAGCTTGACGAGCTCGCGCGCCATGCGACCGTGCCGGTGATCAACGGTTTGACCGACTCCTCGCATCCCTGCCAGCTGATGGCCGATGTGATGACCCTGCAAGAGAAGAAAGGCCCGCTCAAGGGCAAGGTCGTGGCCTGGAGCGGCGATGGCAACAATGTCGCCGCGAGCTGGGTCCATGCTGCGGTCCGCTTCGGCTTTGGCCTGCGCATCGCCTGCCCGGAGCAACTCAGCCCGCCGCAGCGGCTGTTCGAATGGGCGCAGCGGGAGGGCGGACGGGTGCGTCTGACCACGGATCCGGTGGAAGCCGTCGCGGGTGCGGATTGCGTCGTCACCGATACCTGGATCTCGATGGGCGACGAAGCCAACGTCAACCGTCACAACATGCTTGCTCCGTACCGCGTCGACGAGTATCTGATGGGGCACGCCAAGCCCGACGCGATCTTCATGCACTGCCTGCCGGTGAAGCGCGGCGAAGAGGTGACCGCCGGCGTCATCGACGGCCCTCAATCGGTTGTGTGGGACGAGGCGGAGAACCGGCTTCACGTCCAGAAGGGAATTCTTGCTTGGTGCCTTGGCTGAACTGCGTGGCTGATCCTGGCTAGTGTGGCGGTTCGGAAATTTTCATAATAATTAGTGAACAGCAGTCATTGCGAGCGCAGCGAAGCAATCTCGCGCCACCTTGTCTGGAGGCTGCATGAGATTGCTTCGTCGCCCTGCGGGCTCCTCGCAAATGACAGATCCACCATAGTAACAGGCCTGCCGGAGCCCTTGAGAATGACTCCTTCTGCCGACAATACCCTCGATGATCTCGTCCAGCCTTTCCGGATCGACCCGTTCGCGTTGCGCGGTCGTCTGGTCCGGCTCGGTCCGACGATCGACCGCATCCTGTCGCAGCATGCTTATCCCGAACCAGTGGCGGCGATGCTGGGCGAAGCCATCACCCTCGCCGTGGTTCTTGCCGGCGCGCTCAAATACGATGGGATCTTCACGCTGCAGACCAAGGGCGACGGGCCGATCAAGCTGATGGTCGCCGATGTCTCGACCGCCGGAGCGGTGCGCGGTTACGCTCAATACGATGCCGCGAAGCTCGATACAGCGCTCAGCGGCGCCCGGCGAGCCTTACCTCCGGTACCCGGTCTCGTCGGCTCGGGCTACATCGCCTTCACGGTCGATCAGGGTGAGGACACCGACCGCTATCAGGGTATTGTCGAACTCGCCGGGTCGACTCTCGCCGAGTGCGCGCAGCACTATTTCCGACAATCGGAGCAAATCCAGGCCGGGATCAAGCTCTCGGTCGGCCGGGCCGGGCGCGACGGCACATGGCGCGGCGGTGGGCTGATGCTCCAGCGTGTGCCGCCGGAGGGCGGTTACGGCGTCATCGCCGACGATGTCGAGGATGGCTGGCGGCGGGCGATGGTATTGATGAGCTCGGCGACCGCGGAAGAACTCGTCGACCCCGACCTGCCGCCGCGGCGCCTGTTGTTTCGGCTGTTCCACGAGGACGGCGTGCGGGTCTACGACACCCATCGGCTCGAAGCCCGCTGCCGCTGCTCGCGCGAGCGGATAGAGGGGATTCTGCGCCTCTTCTCGCCAACCGAGCTGGAGGAGATGCGCGAGGAGGGGATGACCACTGTAACCTGTGAGTTTTGCAACCAGAGTTACGTCTTTGACGAGACCGACCTCGAGCGGCTGATGCCGACCTGATTCGGCGCGGCCGCGTCTACCCAACTCCTAATCTTGGGCGAAGAGATGAGCGCGAGCTACGAAGCCGAATGGCGCGCCCGCTTTGGTGACGATTCCGGTCTTCCACAGGACGTTCCGGAGATCGCGTGGCTGCGCCAAGTCTTGATGCGGCGCACTCATCGGCGCTATGCCGACCGCCCGGTTCCCGAGCCGTTGCTGCGCCTGCTGCTGGCGGCTGCGTTCTCGGCTTCCTCGAAATCGGACTTCCAGCAGGCCTCTGTCGTGCGGGTCGTCGAGCGGGCCGAGCGCGACCATCTCGCGGCACTCGTACCGGACATGCCGTGGATCGGCAGCGCCCCGGAGTTTCTGGTCTTCTGCGGGGATGCGCGGCGCCTCGACCGGCTCGGGGAATTGCGTCGCCACACCGTGGAAAACAGCAAGCTCGAAGGGTTCTTCAACGCCGCCATCGACGCGGCCTTGGTGCTGCAAACCTTTGTCCTGGCAGCCGAGACAGCGGGTCTCGGCTGTTGCCCGATCAGCGCGCTGCGCAATCGCGCCGACCAGGTTGCAGCGGTACTCTGCCTGCCCGACAAGGTGTTCCCGGTTGCGGGGCTGTGCCTTGGCTATCCCGCTGCCACGGGCTATGTCAGCATGCGCCTGCCGCTCGCGGTCACGGTGCACAGTGGCCGCTATGACGATGCCCATCTCGGCGCGGCCGTCGACGCCTACGATGCCAGGCGCAACGCGCGGTACGCGATCCCGCGCGAGCAACAACGTTCCCCGGAGGTCTTCGGGCAAGCCACCTTTTACGGCTGGTCGGAGGACAAGGCGCGCCAAGCCACAATGCCCGAAGGAGAGAGTTTTCCGGCTTACCTGCGCGCCCGCGGCTTCAACTTCGAATAACGGCGCCGGGTCGAGCTGCCCTGGAAGCTGGCGGCCGGAAGACTACATGTCTGCTGCCGTCCGGTAGCAGCTGTTCGGCCAGCCCCGACGGCAAACACGTCGCCGCGAAAGATTTCCATGATCGCAATATCATGCGTGCATAGCTCGGCCCTCAGAGCCGCTGCTGTCCTGTTGCCGCTTGCGTTTGCCGGGTGCGACGCCGGAGCTGGATCTCCGCCTCCGATCGCCAGCGCCAGCGATCTCGGCCTCTTCACGGATGTCGTGAAGCAGGTCGAGAAGAACTACGTCGAACCCGTACCGGGCACCGAGCTCGTCAAGGACGCTCTGAAGGGCATGTTGTCTCGGCTCGATCCGCATTCGGATTACATGGATCAAGAGCAATACCAGCAGATGACGTCGGTCACCCGCGGCCAATTCGGCGGCATCGGCGTCGAGCTCACGCTCGAATCCAAAGTTCCGGAGGTCATCGCGCCTATCGACGGCACACCGGCGGCGGACGCCGGGGTCGAGCCGGGCGACCGCATTATCAAGATCGACGCGCAGCCGACGACCGGGATGGACGTCGAGGAGATCGTCAAACGGCTGCGCGGCGATGCCGGCACTAAGGTGACCCTAACGATCGCACGCAGCGAGCGGGCGCCCTTCGAGCTCACCCTGACGCGCGCCGTCATTCGTGTCGTCTCCGTCAAGTCGGATCTCAAGAGCGACAATATCGGCTACGCCCGCGTCACGACGTTCACCGAATCCACGCCGGTCGAGCTCGCTGCCGCGATCATTCGGCTGAAGGAGCGCGCGCATGGCCGGTTGAACGGCCTGATCCTGGATCTGCGCAACGATCCCGGCGGTCTCCTGGACGCCGCGGTCGAGGTCGCCGGCCAGTTCATCGATGGCGGGGTCGTGGTTACGACGCGCGGGCGCAACGGCGCCGACGACCGCGTCTATCGGGCGTCGGCGACCGGCGACCTCGTGCGTGGTACTCCGATTGTCGTGCTGATCAACAGCGCCTCGGCCTCGGCCGCCGAAATCGTCGCCGGTGCGCTGCAGGATCACCACCGGGCAACGGTGATGGGCACCCGGAGCTTTGGCAAGGGCTCGGTACAGACCATTATTCCGCTCGACGGGCGGGGTGCGCTGCGGCTGACCACCGCGCTCTACTATACTCCCTCCGGCCGGTCGATTCAGGGTCAAGGCATCGCGCCGGACATCGTCGTCAACCTGCCGAAGAACCAGCAGGTGGCCAACGCGGTCGCCACCCACGAGAGCGATCTCTACCGGGCCCTCAAGAATACGGGTTCGCTAAATCCGAGCCCGGTCAAGGGTCGGGCCGAGCTACCTCCGGCGGGCGCCGTCGAGATGTCAGAGCACCCGATCAAGCCGCTGATCATCGGAACCGGCAACGACGCCCAACTGGCCGCGGCCTTCGACTACCTGCAAAAGGCGGTGCGGCGGGAGGCGGGAGCGCATCACGGGTGATGCTTTTCGCAGGCGGCTCGGGTAATCGCCGAAGCAGCGTGTACCGGATCGCCAGCCCCACCCAGCGCAGCAGCGAGGCGACGCTCCGCAAATGGCCGTAGTCGTCGAATTGGAAGAGCACAAAGAGCGCGTAAACTTTTCGCGGATCTAGCCGCCGCAGCAGCCGGATTCGTACGAACATCGTGATACCCAGATCGGAGAGGTGATTGTTGCCGATCGCCTCCGTCATCGTCAGTTTGGGCACACTCACGACGAAATCGCCGCAACCGCCGCCGTCTTCATCGACGTCGCATAGGAGGCCCCGCAAGGCATCATATCGGAGGCGGCGCGCGCCGAGCGCGAAGGCGAAACCGCGCGGAAAGATCAAGCACAGGAGCCAGCGCCAGACGCCGAGCTTGCGCTGCAGCCCGGCAATGTCTGCTGCCGAAATCTCGGCGGCTTCCTCGGCGGCGGCGCG
>DATNKF010000478.1:0-4540 GCA_035603555.1 Allostellaceae bacterium | reverse complement strand
CGAAACCGATTACCGCACCGGCGGTCCGGCGCGCTATGTAACGGTGCGCGAGACCGGCCGCCGGCTCGGCTTTATCACTCCGTTGACCCATAATTTCTGCGAGAGCTGCAACCGCGTCCGCATGACCTGCACCGGGACGCTCTATATGTGTCTCGGCCAGGAGGATGCGGCGGATCTGCGCACCCCGTTGCGCCAATCCGAAGGCGATGAGGCGCTCGAGGCCGCGATTCGCGAAGCGATCGACCGCAAGCCTCGCGGCCACGACTTCATCATTGACCGTCGTCATAACCGGCCCGCCGTCGCCCGTCATATGAGCGTGACTGGCGGGTGACCGGCCCAGCGCCGCCGCGGATCGCCGTCGTCGCGGCCGAGACCGACACCGCGCGGCAGGCTCTCGAAGAGCTGTGCAACCGGTATGCCTGGGTTCCCCCGGAGCGCGCCGAAATCATCATTCCGCTGGGCGGCGATGGCTTCATGCTGGAGACCTTGCATCGCTTTCGGTCAAAGGGGGTGCCAATCTTCGGCATGCATCGCGGCAGCGTCGGCTTCCTGATGAACCCCTATCGGCCCGACGGGCTCATGGAGCGCCTCTCCGCAGCACAGCCCGTGGTTCTCCACCCACTCGAGATGGCAGCGGTCGACGAACACGGCACAAGGCATGGCGCGCTCGCATTTAATGAAGTCTCGTTGCTGCGCGAGAGCCGGCAGGCGGCAAAATTGCGGGTTAGCGTAGATGGCGTCGTTCGGATCGACGAGCTGATGGCGGACGGCATCCTGGTCGCGACGCCCGTTGGCAGCACGGCATACAATCTATCGGCGCATGGCCCGATCATTCCGCTTGGCGCCGGGGTCCTGGCGATGACCCCGATTAGCGCGTTCCGCCCGCGCCGATGGCGCGGTGCGCTATTGCCTCACCAAGCGAAGGTCAGGATCGAGGCGCTCGAATCCGATAAGCGCCCGGTCAGTGCCGTCGCTGATTTTACCGAAGCGCGCGATGTCGTCATCGTCGACATCCGCGAGAACCGCGACATCGCGATGACCCTCCTCTTCGACCGCGAGTTCAATCTCGAAGAGCGCGTGCTCAAGGAACAGTTCGCTTCCTGACCGTCAAATCAGGAAAGCCCGCGGCCCCCGGTTGCCGGATCCCGGTATTTCCGGCGCGCCGCATCGAACCCTGAATGCAGCATCCTTTTCATCGGTTTCTTCCACTGCTCCGTTAGGCGCGCAAGAGGAAGCGCTACTCCGAGCGTGAGCCCGAACACCAGCAGAGAGTGCATTGTTCCAGCAGCCGAGCCGGGAACAACCGTGCCAAAGAAGTTCAAAAGCGGGTAGTGGTACAGGTAGAGCCCAAAGCTTGTTCCGGCGAGCCAGCGGATCAGGCGCTGCTCCCGATCTCCTGGCAGTCGCAACGGGGTATTCGCGAGAGCCGTGATGAATATTGCGACAATCGCGCCAACAACATAGTCGTAGGCCGAGAAGCTGAACGGCAGCCAAGGCGTTGCTGCCTCGTCGAACAGTTGCTGGCCACCCAGCACTTCGAGCGCAGCAAGCGCCGTTACCGCGGCGAATGCCAGCGGGGCCCCCTGCCGCACGGGAAGCGCGGCGCGCCCGCGCCACGCCAATAGCCCCATCAGCCAGATCGGCAGCAGCAGCAGGATCTTTGGGCCGGACAGCAGCGCCGCCGCCGCGAGCGCCATAGTCCGACGCCGCCCCCGGAGGAAGAGCGCGGCACCAAAGAGCACGTAGTACCAAACCTCATAGTTGAGCGACCAGAACGGAACGTTCCAGCCCGGAAGCATTGCCAGCACCCAGCTCTCACCGAGGAACACAGCCGAGAGCGCGTAGCCGAGGAAATGCTCCGCTGGGCTCAGGCGCAATTCCGGACCGTAAAGTTGGGGATCGATCGCGATTGCGAGGCGATTGAGCACCGCTGAGAGCAGGAAAGCGGGCACTATTACCGAATAGAGCCGGGCAATCCGGCTGAAAGCATAATCCTCCAAGGTCCGCTCCCTCGTTTCAGTCACCCACGCGATGACGAACCCGGAGAGGACGAAAAACACAACGACCGAGGTTCGGCCGTAGCCCGTCACCCGCCAGAAAAGGCCGCCGCTGTAGCGCGCAGCTGCCCAGTGCGAAACGAACACTGTGAACGCCGCACCGAAGCGCAACGCGTCGAGATAAAGCGAGAGCGCCTGCGTCATCGCACCAACAAATACGGTCGTCCGGCTCGAAATGCCGGCAGGCGCGATGCCGCAACCTTGTTCGCCCATGCGCTCCAGATGCCATCCCGACCGAGGAGCCGCCGTTCCCTCAAGCAGCCTAGAACACGGTGCAAGCCGGTAAGGCTCATGCATAAACTCCGGTCCTGAGCCTTCGGCCTCGGTGTCTCGCTTATTCGACGACGATGCGGAAAGGGCGGATTTTTGACGTTGTCATGACGTTTGGCTGACCAAATATTCTTAACATCGGCGATGAGCGGGTAATGACGCACGCGCGCCGCGACCCGCAAAGAGAGGAGCCGTTGGACAGCGATACCTCCTCTGAGCGCAGGTACCCCGTCGACCGGCGGTCACGGCACGGTCTGGCGACATCCGATCTCTCGGCGCCCGAGGCCCCGCATCGCCTGAGCACGGGAGAGGCGCTGATCGCGATATTGCTGATTTCGCTGGGGTTGTGGGCTGTCGTCGTGGCGGCCATTGGCACCCTGGCGTCGGCATTGTTTCCGTAAGCTGAAACCGCAAACCGGGCGCATCAAGCCGGTGTGCGGCGGCCTCCCGGCGCGGCGCGGCATCCGGCCGCACATCGTCAAATTCTGCCGCGAATAGGTGTTCAGGAAGCTCGAGGTAACCGAGGCCGTCGCCAACGGGTTGCCGGCACGAGCAAGGCTCGCCCCGGCGCCGGCGGGGGTGGTGGTCATGACGATGCTGATCGCCCGACAGAGGGGCACTATAATGGTACGCCACGACAACCAGCGAGACGAGAGGACAGCGATGGAACTCTACACAGCCGGCACCGGCAACGGGCAACGCGCGGCGATCGCAGTCAACGAATGCGGGGTCGCGTGCACGATGCACGTTCTCAACCTGGCGCAGGGCGACCAGAGCAAGCCGGACTATCTGAAGATAAACCCGACCGGCCGGATCCCGACCCTGATCGATCCCGACGGGCCCGGCGGCCAGCCCCTGACCCTGATCCAGTCCTGGGCGATCCTCTACTACCTCGCCGAAAAGACCGGCAAGCTGTTCCCCAGCGATCCGGCCGCACGCGCCAGGACCTACCAGTGGCTCGGCGAGGCCGCCAGCGACATGGCGCCGACCGCGCAGAACATTTTCTTCCTTGGCAACCGCATGCCGGAAAAGGTGCCGCAATCGGCAATCAAGTTTTACGAGGACCGGCTCGTCACCCAGTTCCGCGCCGCAGACGATCAGCTCGCCCGCGCACCCTATCTGACCGGCAATGAAATCTCGGTCGCCGATCTCGGCCTCTACCCGATCTATGCCGGGCGGAAGGCGCTGATCGACGGCGCCGGCCTCAGACATGTGACCGCCTGGGGCGAGCGGGTCGGAGCGCGGCCAGGTGTGCAAAAGGGCATGAAGCTGGAGAGTTGACGGGACGGCGGACCCACTAGGGCATAAGGCAGGGCCGCGCGAGGCCGATCGCGTCGCCCATGGGCGAGGCGGCCGCTCACCCGGTGGGTGGCCGGCACCGCTATCCCGCGGGGCGGCAGTCAACGTCGCATCGCCCACCGTCCCCTCCTGTTTCTGCAGGGAATCTACAGGCACGATCGCTGGGTGTGAGGGCAATTCGCGGGTAGGGCTGGGCGCATGGCTAGCGCGCCGGCGGATCCAGCGAATTGCCCAAAGCCGCGCAATATGGAGCGCAATTACCAAACTTAGCACCGCCTACATAGCCCCCGGAGGCGAGAAATGTAGGTCGATTCCCGCCAAAATGTCAAGCAATTAATGTTATTATCACAACAAACCCTGGGTGGGCGGACCTGCCGCCCACACGAGCCTGTCGACTAGAAAAACACCTCGGGCGGGTTGCCGAGCAATACCTGGCCGACGGTCTCGTAATGCGCGTCGCGCGACTGGATTTGCTGCGAGAGGGTGTGGATATCGCGGAACCGGCGCTCGAACGGGCTGCCCGGGAAGATCGCGTCGACCCCAGCGGCCTTGTAGGTGTAGTTGGCGACCGCGACGGCGCTCGAAATCGCATTGGAGCCCGCCAAGCGCGCCCGCGCCCGGTCGGGTACGTCGATCGGTGCCGCCGAACCCGCCCGCCGATAGATCTCGGTGACCGTGTCGAGGAGATAGCAGCGCGCCGCACCGAGCCGGGCCTCGGCGCGCGCCAGCTCGGCCTGGATGACCGCATTGTCGGCGAGCCGCCCGGTGCCGCGCGGGGTCTTGCGCAACGCCAGCTCGACGAAGGCATCGAGCATGCCGCGAGCGATGCCGAGCCCGACGCTGGCGATGCCGACCGAATAGAGGGTCTGCTGTGGGAAGGCGTAGAGCGGACCAGGCTCGCGCCGCAAGCTCGG
>DATNKF010000477.1:0-2813 GCA_035603555.1 Allostellaceae bacterium | reverse complement strand
CGCGCCAAGCTTTATCTTCACAACCGCGATGCCGCCGGCAGTGGCTGCCGCCGCGACCCGAAGCATTGTGCACCTGAAGCGATCGGTGGCGGAGCGGATCGCCCATCGGCTGCAAGTCGACAAGACGCGCCGCGCGCTGCGCGGGGTCGGGATTCCGGTGATGTCCTCGCAATCGCACATCATTCCCGTCCCAATCGGCGATCCCAATCTGTGCCGGGAGGCGTCGGCGCTCCTCCTGGAGAAATTCGCCATCTATGTCCAGCCGATCAACTATCCAACCGTTCCGAAGGGCACCGAGCGGCTGCGCATCACCCCGACACCCTTCCACAACGACCAGCTGATCGATGATCTCGCATATGCGTTGCGCGAAGTCTGGGACGAACTAGCGCTGCCACGCGAAACCAATGTAGTTCCAATTCCGGGCTTGGCGCGCTTGCAGCCTGCCGCTTGAGCAAAGGTGGGCCTACCGCCATGGCGTTCGCGGCGGTGATTACCGAAGGCCGATTTAGCAAGGGTTGCCTCCAAAACTGATGGTGAACCTGCCAAGTTTTCGCCAGCTCGATCATCTCGTCCTGCTCGCCGAGCACGGCCACTTTGGGCGGGCGGCGCAAGCGTGCCATGTCACGCAGTCGGCCTTGAGCGCCAGCATAAAGGAGCTGGAAAAAATCCTTCAGGCTTCCCTTGTCGATCGTACCAAACGAAGGGTCCTATTGACCCCGCTCGGGCTCGAAATTGTCGAGCGGGCGCGGCGCATACTTCTCGAATGCAAAGAGCTCGTCGAGGCCGCTCGGGACGAGAGTGAGCCGCTCAGCGGAACCCTGCGGATGGGCGTGATCTCGACCGTCGGCCCATTTTTGTTGCCGAATATCTTACCCCAGCTGCGCCGTGCCTATCCCGCACTTCGGCTCTACCTGGTCGAAGACCTGACAGCGCGGCTCATCGAAGGGCTGCACGCGGGTAGGCTCGACGTCGTCTTGCTCGCTCTACCTTACGACTGTGGGAACAGCGAGCGGCGGGTGTTGTTTCAGGACCCTTTCAAAGTGGCGCTGCCGAGAGGTCATCCGCTCGCGGCCGGGAAGGCGGTCGACCTCGAACAACTACGGTCCGCGGGATTGCTGCTCCTCAAGGAGGGGCATTGTCTGCGCGAGCACGCGCTTGCGGCATGCCGGTTGGCAGCAAGGCGGCAGTTGGAGCCGGTCGAGGCTACCAGTCTGCACACCCTGGTGCAGATGGTGGACAATGGGTTGGGCATCACGCTGTTGCCCCAACTCGCCATCGACGGGGGGATTCTCCGCGGAACGACACTCACTGTTCTACCCACTACCGGGGAACAGCCGAGCCGGGAAATCGGCCTCGTCTGGCGCGGCGGAACCGGGCGTCAACGCGAGTTCGAGCTCCTGGCATCGGTGCTGACGCGACTTGTCGAGGAACGTCCTCGGCCTTAAATCGATTTTATCACTTACTGAGCGAGAAATTACTCGTTTGGCCCGATCACAACTCCTCCCCATGTTTTGCCATGAAATGAAAGGAGCCGAAAAATGAACCGGACGAACTACACGCGCATTGAGACCAAGAACTCCCTGCCTCAATCGATCCGCCGGCAATCCGTCGAGTTGCTCAATCGTAACCTGGCCTCGGCGATCGACCTAGAGCGGCAAGCCAAGCAGGCCCATTGGAATGTCAAAGGGCCGAACTTCATAGCACTCCACGAGCTCTTCGACAAAGTCGCCGAAGCCGCCGAAGAATTTATCGATCTGCTCGCCGAGCGCGTCACCGCACTCGGCGGTACCGCCGAGGGTAGGATTCAGGCCGTAACCGAGCATTCGGCATTGTCTCCCTACCCGAGTGATATCGCAGCCGAGAGAGAACACGTCGATGTGCTGTCGACGGCGCTGGCGACGTTCGGCAAGGGGGCGCGTGAAGCGATTGACGAGGCCGCACGGTTCGGCGATGCCGACACGGCGGACGTCTTCACGGAGATCAGCCGCGAGACCGACAAGCAACTGTGGCTCGTCGAGTCTCACCTCCACGGGTAATCCAGCCGACCTCCAGCCCGCGATAGGACTGCAGGATCGCAATGTACGCCCCGGCGATAGGCCGAGCCTCACCCACCGAACGCACAGTCCTCGCCGGCCGGGAAGTGTTTCTCGGCCGGCGGCGCGGCCTACTCGCCATGTTGCCGTTTGTCGGCCCGGCGGTGATTGCCTCGATCGCCTACATGGAGCCGAGAAATTTCGCGACAATATCCAGGCTGACGCGAAATATAGTTACGAACTTCTGGGGGTCGCGCTCTGCGCCAATCTCGTTGCAATGTCATGAATGTCGTCGGGTTAGCGTCGCGCGAGGGATAGAACTTAAGGATGCCCGAATGGATCGTCGACGGCCCGGAGACCGGAAAGCCCGAAGCTTCCACCCTGGCAAGGTCCACGTCGTTCAGACTCAGCCCTTCCAATCAATCAGACTGCTCCTACATGGCAAAAGCCGCTGCACAACGCGCAGCGCCACCGGCACTGTGATAGCCGTCTCGCCATGCGCAACTTCGCGACGGAGCAGGAACTAGAATGGATGCGATGACGCGGCAGGGCGGTGATGTTTCGCATCGCCGCGAGCTGGCGGCCCAAGATCCGCTTCGTTTTGATCAGACCTCGCGCCTTCTGCATCACCGGGTGTTGTTGGGCATAGGCGGGCCCCTCAGCGAGATTGCTTACGCCTGCGGTTCTCGCGACGACAGGCCTTTCGCGCTCGAAATTCACCGTCGGTTCGGCCACGCAGCGCGCGCTTACGCCGAGCGACATGTAGGCGCCATCGGCGGG
>DATNKF010000476.1:0-5354 GCA_035603555.1 Allostellaceae bacterium | reverse complement strand
GAGGACGGTCGGCCGCTACTGGCGCTGTTCATGCCGCGGGACGGCAAACGCTGGGTCGTGTGGACACCCGACGGTTACTACGATGCCTCGGCCGGCGGCGAAGATCTGATCGGCTGGCATGTCAACCGGGGCCTCGATCACGCCGCGGATTACTTTCCAGCGAGCCGGTTGCGTGACCGCTATTACCGGCCGGAGTTGGTCGGGGCGGTGCTGCGCACCCTCGACATCGAGCAGGTGCAGCGCGACGCAGGTCCCCCGCAAAAGCCGTTGGCCCCGCCGGTGCTGCCTCCCGTCATCCGCATTCTGTCGCCGCGCATGGGGGATAGGGTCAGCGGCTCGCCAGTCGAGATACGCTATTCGGTGCGCTCGCCATCGGGGGAGCCGATCACCGGGGTGGACGTGCTGGTCGACGGGCGTCGGCTTCCTGACCTGCAGGCGGGTAAGGATATCGATTCCGGTCTCGTCACTCGGGGCGCGGAGCAGGAAGCAAGCGTCGGCGTCCCTCTTGCCAAAGACGGCATAATCTCGCTGGTGGCGCGAACCGGCGAGCGCGCCGGCGAAGCGGCGAGCGTCAAGCTGGTTTGGAAGGGCGTGGTCGAGGCCGACTTGCGCAAGCCGAGGCTCCTTGTTCTGGCGATCGGCGTCAGCCGCTATCTCGATCCCGGACTGGTGTTGTCCTTCGCCTCGGCGGACGCCGGCGATGTGGCGGCGGCGCTGAAGGCGCAGGAGGGCGGAATTTACCGAGAGGTCGTGGCCAAGGTACTGCGCGATGAAGAAGCGACACTGCGCAATGTGCAGGATGCGCTCGACGGGATCGCGCGGGAGACGACCGAGCGCGACAGGGCGATAGTCTTCATGGCCGGACACGGGACGACGGAAGACAACAAGTATTACTTCCTGCCGGTCGATGTGGATATTGCTCGGCTGCAGCAGACCGCGACACCGCAAGACGAGATCCGCAAGCGGCTGGTTCAGATCCGGGGCACGGCGCTGTTTTTCTTCGACACCTGCCAATCGGGCTCGGTGATGGGCGGCCCGCGCCTGCCGCAGCCCGACATCGCCGGCGTGGTGAACGATTTCGCCAGCGCAGAGAACGGGATCGTGGTGTTTGCCGCCTCCGAGGGCAGGGAGGTTGCCTACGAAGAAAAGAGCTGGGGGCACGGCGCCTTCACAAAGGCATTGCTCGAAGTACTGAGCGGTAAGGTGGAAATCTTTGGCGGCCGTCGGGAGATCACCGTCGCCGGTCTCGAATTCTGGCTGAGCGATCGGGTCAAAGAATTGACCAAAGACCGGCAACACCCGACCTCGGTCAAGCCCAACGCCATCCATGATATCGCGATCGCCCGGCTGCAATAACGCCGCCTGCACGTCAGATCCAGTGACGACGACTTCGCTCAGGTGCGCCGCGCAATCTGCTATAAGCGAGCCGGGAGTATGATTGCGCCGTACCTCGCGGGCGGCAGGGAGATGTTATGAGCGACATTCGATGCGGCCTGTCCGCTGCACTGTTTGCCTCTCTGCTGACGACAATGCCGGCGCTCGCCGCCGAGCCCGATGCCGCCGGCATCGTGATGAGCGTCACCGGCCAGACCACTCCCGATCTGCCGATCCGGACGGAAATCCCGGCGGATACCGAGATTAAGCTCGGGCCTGGGGTCGAGCTTACCTTCCTCCACTATCGCAAATGCAAGCTCGTCACCGTGGCTGGCGGAACACTGGAGCTCAGCGCCCGCGATTTTACCACTGACGGCAAGGTCGAGAGTGAGAAGCCCGGTCCTTGCCCGCGCGTCTATCAGCTCGCGGGGAGCGCCGGCGGGTGGGTTGCGCGCGATTTGCCGCCTCGACTGCCGGTCAACCCCGAGATCATTTTTGCTGGGAGGCGCGCCGACAGGATAGCCGAAGCCGCCGTTTACGCGCCGGACCAGCGCGAGCGCCCGCTGTTTCGCTTCGACCTGGTCGATCGCCGCGCGACCGAGCCCGCGGCTGCTGAAATGCTGACCGCAGAACATCGCTATGTACTCAGTATGAAGATGAGCGATCAGCCCAACCCCATCGAGCACGGCTTTGTCGCGGTGGCACCGGGCACGGGCGGCTCTCTGGTGGTGTTGCGCATCGACTGATCGCGCCTCACCGTGCCTCGCCTAGCTTCTTCGCGGCGGCACCATCGCGCGGTAACAACGATCCTGGCCGCGAGTCTCGCCTTTGGTGCGAGCTTGACGACCGACATCTCGGTCGCGGGAGTCGACGGGTTCTTCTATGACCTGTCGCTGGCGGTCCATCGGGCGAGGCCGGGTATCGGCGGCGAGCCGGTTGCTGTCATCGCAGTCGACCGTGACAGCCTCGCGGCCGACGAACTCGCCTCGACCCCACGTGTATTCTTCGCTCCCTTCTGGGCCAAAGTGATCGACGGCCTGGCCGCGAGCGGCGTACGGGCGATAGGCTTCGACATCATCTTCAGCTATTCAGCCAGCCGCTTTCCGGCTCTTGATGCGCGCTACGATCACAATTTTCTGGACGCGCTGGCGCGCCATCACGGTCGGCTCGTCTTGGCGCGGTCGGCCGGTCTCGATCTCGCTCCGCCGATCGAGGCGGCGGTTTACGACCTCGACACCGACGCCGGGAAAGATCAGCCGGCTGCCGTCGCCTTTGTCGAGCTCGTTCCCGATGCCGACGGGGTGCAGCGTCGAGTAGGGGCGAGCCTGGTGACGGGCGAGGGTCAGGCATTGCCGACATTGTCCGCCGCTCTCCTCGCGCGGGTGAAAGCACCGGCAATGCCGGACTCGGTGCTGCTCGCTCCTGCCGCTCCGCTCGAAGCGATCCCGACCTACCGCTTGATCGATGTCCTGCGCTGTCTTGATCGGCAACCTGCTGCTCTCCGTGAGGTGTTCGCCGGCAAGATCGTCCTGATCGGCACCAACCTCCCAGAGGAGGACCGCAGGCGCTCGCCGGACCGGTTCATGCCGCCGGCCCGTGCGTTGCCGGCTGGCGATGGCGCGTGCACTCTCGGCCAGCTCGGCGCCTCCCATCCTGGTAGTCGGACGGCGCCCGGTGTCTTCTTCCATGCCGCGGCGGTCCAGTCCGTGCTGAACGGCAACATCGTCCGAACTGTGCCGGCCGCCGGGCGAGCCGCGGCCGCGGCGGCCTGGAGCATCTGCGGTTCCTTGCTCGGCTTCACTGTCGCCCCGTGGATCGCGGCCGTAGGTGTCGCCGTCCTGGCAATCGCCGGTTTCGGGTTGGCACTCGCTCTGCTCCCTTTCGGCTGGTGGCTTCCGGTTGCGGCTCCGGTGGCTGCGGCGGTCAGCTCGATGGTGCTTGCCTATGTCGTGCGGCTGCTGGTCGAGGAGCGCCGCCGGCGCCGCGTCCAGGAAGCCTTCAGCTATTATCTTGCCCCAAGCCTCGTCGACCGACTGAGCGAGCACGAAGCCGAATTGCGGCTGGGCGGCGAGCGGCGCGAGGTCACGGTGATGTTTGCCGACCTCTCTGGCTTTACAGCACTTTCCAGCAGGCTCGGTCCCGAAGAACTGATGGAGCTGACCAACCTCTATCTCGGCCTGGTGGTCCGGGCTGTCGAGACGACGGGCGGTTATGTCGATAAGTTCATCGGCGATGCAGTGATGGCCTTATGGGGAGCGCCGCTCCCCGATGCCGACCACGCGGCCAATGCCGCGCGGGGCGCTTTGCACGCGCTCGCCGGCGTGATGCAGGCAAAGGCCGAAGCCGACCAGCGCAGCGAGCCCGGCTACACGATAAAGATTGCGCTCAACACGGGTCCAGCCGTGATCGGCAACGTCGGCGCGGCGAAACGTTACAACTACACGGCAATCGGCGAGACCGTGAATGTCGCCGCCCGGCTCGAAAGCGTACCCGACGATTACGGGTGTCCAATCGTCATTGGTCCGGGGACGGCGGCGGCGGTCGCCGATCGCTTTGTGCTCTGCGAGCTCGACTGGATCAGGGTAAAGGGCAAGGACGACGCATTTTCCGTTTACCAGCTGATCGGCGAGCAAAGTACCGCCAGTGCGGTCGAACACGCCTATATCGCACGGTACCAGGCGGCGCTCGAACGCTATCGCGCTGGCGACTTTGCCGTAGCCCAAGAGCTCTGGCGATGCCTCGCGGAACACGGCCACCGTGGCGGCGCTGCGAGATCGCCGCCACGGGTCATGGCCAATCGCTGCGCCGAGCTCGCGGCGTCGTCTGCGGTGCACTGGGACGGCATCTTCGTCAAGACAACGAAGTAGCGGACTAACGATATTCGCGAGGAAGCATGTAAATGAAAAATTAACGGTTGAGAATGGATTGGATTTCGTTTACTATCCGCTTCTGAAGACTGGCGGGGAAGCGTTCGATGAAGACTTCGATCAGGGCCGGAGGAAAGGTTCTGGCCGCATCGTTCGCGTTGGCGAGCTGCGCCGCTCCGGGCGGCACCACGGTTCCGCAGACGACGAGGGTGGCGTATTATCCGCAATGCTACCAGTCCGTGGGCTTGCTGCGTCAGCAGGACCAGCAGTTTCAGCAGACCATGGCGGTCAACACGCTGTCCGGCGCGGTAGGCGGTGCGGCACTCGGTGGGCTGATCGGCCGTGATTGGCAAAGCGCGCTGATCGGTGCGGCGGCCGGCGCCGTCACCGCGGCTGCTGCCACCTACGCCTCGGCCCGCCTGCAGCAGCAGCCCGACGACGAGCTCCGCCGAAGTACCATTGCTGGCGACATGTATCACGACAGCGGCGAGCTGCAGCGCGCGGTCGTCGCCGCCCGTCAAGCCGACAATTGCTATGGCTCGGTGTACAACCAGCTCGCGGCGGGTCTGCGGAGCGGCGCCATCTCGAAGGCTGAAGCCGTCCAACGGTTCACCGAGATCGACCAGGGTGAGCGGGAGGTCGGCGCCATCCTCGCCGAATATGGAAAGAAGACGCGCGCCAGCGTCCAGCAATACGAAGTTGCTTTCGATCAGGAGGCGCAGCGCTTGAACACCACGCCCAACCAACTCCTTTCCGAAGCGGGCGCGCCGCCGCCGGGCTCGCGCGGACCGGCACCACGGGCGGCCAAGCCGCTGTCACAGAACACACGCCAGATGGCGCAGAACTACAGCAAGCTCAATCAGCAAGTCAGCGAGATCAATCAGGAGCAGTCCACGATCGAGCGCACGGCCAACGATCGGCGCAACAGCATGCACGCTCTCGGGGTCGACGTATCGGCGTAACTAAGAAAGCTTAGCGGGGGGCAGGGCTGGGGCTGATCAGGGCCAGCCCCAGGGACCCCATTCCCATGCCTCCTGGTTCATCATCGCCGTCATCTGAGCTTCATCGGCGAGCTGCTTGGCCAAGACCTCCTGCCGGTAAGCTCCCCAGTTC
>DATNKF010000475.1:0-2493 GCA_035603555.1 Allostellaceae bacterium | reverse complement strand
AAGGCCATTCTTGAGCAATTGCGGACTATGACAACGCAACAGCATCGCTTCGGCGAGCGGGTGCGCCGGCTCGAGGACGAGCGAACTCCCTGAGCGAGATCCTGGAACTCACGCCGTCGACGCGCCGTCGACGGGTAGGGCAGCGCCGGAGACAAAGGACGCCTCGTCCGAGATCAGGAACAGCGCGGCGTTGGCGATTTCCTCGGGCTTGCCGGTGCGGCCCATCGGGTTCTGGCGGCCGCGTAACGCGACGAGTTCTTCCTTGTCCTGGCCGGCGGTGCGCTGCTGGTCGGGCCGGGCGACGAAAACCCGCAGCATAGGCGTGTCGATCGGGCCGGGGCAGATCGCGTTGACGCGGATCTTCTCCGCCGCCAGCCGCTTGGCGAGCGAGCGGACAAAGCCGACGACCCCGAACTTGGCCATCGAGTAGACCGGGCTGAAGGCCGAGCCCTGAATGCCCGAGGTCGAGGCGGTGTAGAGCAAGCTGCCGCCGCCGCGCACCCGGATCTCGGGGATCGCCGCCTCGGTCGTCACCAGCACCGTGCGCAGATTGAGGTCGATGGCGATCTCGAAATCCCCCATCTCGATGCCTTCGATCGAGGCCGGGCCGGGATGGCCGACATGGTTCCAGACGAAATCGAGCCCGCCGAAGGCGTTGGCCGTGCGCCGCACGATATCGCGGGCAAAATCGTCCTGCCGTAGGTCGCCGACGAGGCCGAGCGCGCGGCCGCCCGCGGCGGCGATTTCGCCGACCACGGCGTCGACCCCGGTCTGATCGATGTCGACGACCCCGACCGCGGCCCCTTCGCGGGCGAAGCGGAGCGCGCCGGCCCGCCCCATCCCCGAGGCCGCCGCCGTGACGATGCCGATCTTGTTGTCCAGTCGCATGGTTTCGCTCCCTTCCTTCCGTCCGTCCGTTGTCGGGCTGCCCTAAGCGGCGATCTCCCTGCCGTCATAGAGGGCATCGAGGGCGGCGCCGTACACCTCGCCGATGACATGACGCTTGATTTTGAGGGTCGGTGTCATCTGGCCGTTGGCGATGGTAAAGGGTTCGGTCGCGATCGCGAAGCGCCGCACGCGCTCGATCGGCGAAAGCCCCCGGTTGACCCGGGCCACGACTGCGCCGATCGTCCTGGCAAATTCGGGATCGCCGGCAAGCGCGCGGAAGTCCTCGGCGGGGCTATCTGGGGGGGAATGAGCGGCGGCAAAATCGGCATCGGGAACGACTACGGCGACGAGATAAGGGCGCCGGTCGCCGAACACCATCGCCTGGGCGATCTCCGGCTCGAGCGTCAGATAGCCCTCGACCCGCGCCGGCGAGATCGTCTCGCCGCCGGAAGTCTTGATGAAGTCGCGCTTGCGGTCGGTGATCCGGATATAGCCGTCGTCATCGAGGAGGCCGACATCGCCGGTCTTGAGCCAGCCGTCTTCGAGGATCCGCGCTGTCGCCTCGGGATCGTTCCAGTACCCCTTCATGACGTTGTCACCGGCGACGAGGATCTCGCCGTCACCCGCGATCTTCACCCGGACCCCGTCGAGGGGCGGGCCGACGGTGTCGATCTTGATCCGCGTCGGCACATTGCAGGCGATGACCGGAGCCGCCTCGGTCAGACCGTAGCCCTGCAGCAGCCTGACCCCGAGCGCCAGAAAGAAGCTGCCGATCTCGGGGTTGAGCGGCGCGCCGCCCGACACCATCGCCTTGAGCCGGCCGCCGAAGCGCCGGCGCAATTTCGCCCGAACGAGGCGGTCGAGCAGCGGATCGAGGAGCCGCTCGTCGAGACCCAGCGCCTGCGACACCAACCGTTTTCCCCCGATCGTCGTGGCCTTGTCGAACAATCGCCTCGTCAGACCGCCCTTGCGCTCGACCCCTAGAATGATCCGCCGATGCAGGGTTTCGTAGAGCCGGGGTACGGCCGTCATGATCGTCGGCCGCGCTTCGAGCATGTTGGCGGCGAGCGTTTCGGCACTCTCGGCAAAGTAGATTTCGGCGCCGAGCGAGATCGGGAACATCAGCCCCGCGGTGTGCTCGTAGGAATGCGACAGCGGCAGGAAATTCAGAAACACCTCGTCGCCGAGGCCAAGGGTTTCGAGCAAGCGATAAGCGCCGCGGCAATTGGCGAGGATGTTGCGATGGCTGGTCATCACTCCTTTGGGGATGCCGCCCGTCCCCGAGGTATAGATCAGGCACGCGGTATCGTCGGGGCTCAGGGCGGCGGGTTCCGCGGCGGCGTCGGCCGTCTCGCCGCCACGCGCCAGCACCTCCTCCCAGGGCAGGACGTCGACGGCGCTCGCCTGGCCTGCTCCCGGCTCGATCGTGATGACGGTATGAACGGTAGAGACTTGGTTCGCCGCGGCGAGCACTCGGGCGGAGAGCGGCGGCTTTGAGACGATGACGGCGCGCGCCCCGCTATTCGCCAAGACATGCCGATGGTCGTCGACGGTATGGGTCACATAGACCGGCACCGTGATCGCCCCGGCGCTCATGATCGCCAG